>JBARAD010000358.1:0-1564 GCA_049791675.1 Chryseosolibacter sp. | reverse complement strand
AGATGTCGGACCGATAGTATTCATGATTGCCAGGAATCCAATAAGTGTGTTCAAAGCTGTCGGAGAGAAAATTAAAGAAGTCGTTTTCCTTTTCCATCTCTGCAAATGGAATGATGTCACCGGCAAGTAAAAGGATTTCGCCCTCGGGCTTTATGGGATTGGCCTTGAGGTATTTTTTATTGTAAGGAAACTCAAGGTGAAGATCAGAACAGTATTGCACTTTCATAGTTAGCTTTCTATTATCTGTGCAATCTTTCCTTCAATCACCTTCAAGCGTTCTGCAAGTTCTTCCTGTAGTTTCGCCCACGCGCCATAACTCTCAAGGGTAAGACTCAGATCAATATCTATTGTCGGGCGCACTTCATCCGCTGCGAAATCATCGGCATACAGACTGATCATTGCACCGCCAACAAAGGCAACCTTCGGCCTTAGGTGCTTTAAGGCGACAGCTATCTTCTTTACGATGTCAGCATTGATTGCCTTATTTTCCATCGCCCTGTATTAATCGTTCAAGCTCTTTTTTTGCCAACGCTTGTTCTCTAGCCTTACCAACACGCATCACATCAATCAGCGCCAGCAGTTGATACAAGTAATCATCAGCCCGACAAGGCTGCACCAATGTTGGATATAAGGGTTCAATTGCCTGACCTTTATCCTGACCATGTGCATCCGGCCACACGTATACCCCGTCAGATGAAATTTTCTTTTCAAGAGGTGGCGCGCTATGAGCAGTTTTTACTCCACGTGTGATAGCCCCTGGTTTCTGAGGAAAGACGTATTTGATACCATGGATCAGGAATTCAACCAATGCAATCCGGTTGACGACTCTTTTGCTTTCGTCAATCAGTCCCGCTTCCATAGATCGATTCAATGACTCACTCACTTCGGACTGACTAATCCCAAGGTGATGGGCAAGATGCTTCATTTGCCATCCCTCCCATCCCCCTTGTTTATTATAGGAGAGGATCTTGAGAAGGATGGGAATATCCTGCGGCCTCATTCCAGTATGCTTTTTCATAATCCAAGCGGCTTTACTTCTCAATTCGCGATTCGCGAATCGCGATACGCAATGTGGAAAAACCCGGTAAAAACTGCAAATCAATGAGGAATGCCTGGTGCCCACGTCACAACTATTTGCTTTTCGGGAATCAGCATATCACAAAACCGAGCTCAAAACGTGGGTTTACTCACAAATCTGCCCCCAACCATAAAATGTTTAAGTGGGAGCGCGCCGTGGTAAAATTTCCGATTAAAGTCTCTTCTCTGTGGGCAAAATTTCCGACCAACTCAGCATTTCAAGGGAAAATTTCCGATTAACTCCGATCGCTAGGGCAAAATTTTCTATTAAGAGACCGTTTCTGGATGAAAATCTTCCATTATGCGCGCGAATACTTTTTCCCCGGCACCATGGCATGACCCCATCCGAGGATCTCCTCGTCCTTAAGGTCAGCGCGCGTTTTTAAATAACCGGACTGAACCAACGCCCCCGTCTGGAAGTATACTGCATCCATGTCGGAGTTCGTGCCTTCCGGGAAATGGGTGAATCCGCCATCGGGTTTACGAC
>JBARAD010000357.1:0-21696 GCA_049791675.1 Chryseosolibacter sp. | reverse complement strand
GTTCACCGTTCACAGTCCACGACACCAAACTCCCATTTACGTTTTTACCTATTTACTTTTTTACTTTTTTACTTTTCAACCCTTTTTACCTTTTTACCTTTTTACCTTTTTACCTTTTTACCTATTTACCTATTTACCTATTTACTTTTTTACTTCTCAGACTTTCCAAACCCTACCCCCAAATGCCGCTTAACGCGGGGATCATGATCATCAGGTATAATTTTTATGCATTTACATACTTACACCAAACTTTAGACATATGGCAATTGAAATCATAACAGTCACTGCGAATACCGCCGTGCATTCCAAATTAAAAGAGTTCTTCGTCGACCAGCTGGAAGACATCTTCTGGGCAGAGAAAAAAATGGTAAAGACGCTCGAGAAACTCAAGGAAGCAGCTACAACGATCCGGCTGAAGGAATCCTTTAACGATCACCTTGAAGAAACAAAACAGCACGTTGAGCGCCTGAAGGATGTTTTCGCCCTCATTGACGTGAAAGCAGAAGAAAAGAAATGCAAGGCAATGGCCGGCATTGTCGATGAAGGAGAAGACATCATTGATGAAACCGATAAAGGAAGTGCGCAAAGGGACGTCGGGTTGATCTTCGCCGCCCAGAAAGCCGAGCACTATGAAATTGCAACATACGGTGGACTGGCGACGCTGGCCCGCACCCTTGGCTATAATCAGGTGGCCGAGATCCTGGAGAAGACGCTGCTCGAAGAAAAACAGGCTGACGAGATGCTGACATACATCGCTGAAAACGGCATCAACTATGCCGCAAGCCAGGAACCCGAAGACTAAACGTCTTCAGGGGCATTCCTTAATCCATGAGGGATCTCCGGCCGAATCGCCGGCGATCCTTCATTTTTTGTGCGCCGTGCTGCAGGCGCGACGCCTCCTGAATCCCACATTTCCGATGCCATCCATATAAATTCAACCGGATACGTACGATTTATTTTGAAAATTTACGACCTTCATTGGACATACCTTCTACACAGATGGTGTATTGCCAATGAATTCGTAACATAAAAAAGATCCTATGCTTTCCTTCAAACTTTGCGCGGTCCTCGTGCTGGCGTGTTTAACGCCATGGCATCAGCTCCCGGAAAGAAATAGCCGCACCGATGTAGAAATTCCCGCGAATGTCACCGCCAGCGAGGATCTGGAAATTATCCGTGCAAGGGTCATCAGCGACCTGCTTGAGCCCGCTGTTAACGCACAGGAAATAAAAACGCTGCTGAAAGCCATTCGACGCGACGGCAGCTGGCCTGACATCGACTACAAGGACGTTTCCCGAACAGGTTTTCAGCACAGCAGGCATCTGCAGAACATGTATGAGCTGGCAAGGGCGTATAAGAAACCGAACAGTGCCTGGTATCAGCATCCCGAGGCGAAAGATGCAGCGCTGTCGGCCCTGGATTACTGGCTGCAACATGATTTTATCTGCGACAACTGGTGGTGGAATGAAATGGGAACCCCTGGCAGAATGATCAACACACTCCTTGTCCTGGATACGGACCTGAATGAAATGCAGATAAGGGAAGGGTTGCGCATTGCCGGACGGGCCAATCTGGAAGCCTCAGGTGCCAGACCCGGAGGGGATCTGATCCAGATTGCAGCCATGCTCGGCAAACAGGCACTCTTCCGGCGGGACTAAACCGTGCTGGACAGAGTGGTCAGCGTGATGGCAGATGAAATTACTGTTACGACCGGAAGGGGACTGAAGCCTGATATGAGTTTTCATCACCGGGTCGACAACGTCATCTGCACCCTTTCCTATGGACTTGGCTATGCGAATGCATTCAGCTATTGGGCGGTTAAGATCGCGGGTACAAAATACCAGTTCCCCGGGCACACCTCCGAATTGCTCATCGACTATTTCCTGGATGGTATCTGTAAATCAATGGTCCACGGAAAATATCCCGACCCGGGAGCAAAGAACCGCGACCTGAGCCGGAAAGGAACATTGAACGCCGCATCGCCGGAACTCGCTGAAAGTCTCCTGAAGATCTCCGATTACAGAAGGGGAGAACTTGCAGAAATTGTCAGTATCCGGAAAGGCCAAACCGACCCCAACCTCAGCTGGAACCGTTTTTTCTGGCATTCTGAATACTTCACCCACCAACGGCCGGGCTATTTTGCCTCTGTGCGCATGCACTCTTCGCGGAACCATACCATGGAACAGCCCCACAATGAGGAAGGATTGAAAATGCACCACGTCGGTGATGGCGCCAACTTTATTTCGTTGCGCGGTCAGGAGTATCTGGATATTTTTCCTGTGTGGGACTGGCAGAAGATCCCCGGCGCCACCATCGTGCAAAAACCGCAACATCCGCACTGGAATGAGATTGCCAGGAAAGGCCTTTCTGATTTTGTGGGCGGCGTGTCGGACGGACAATTTGGCGCCGCGGCTTTTGACTTCAAGAGCGCCCACGATCCTTTAACAGCCCGCAAGGCCTGGTTTTTCTTCGATCAGGAATATGTATGCATGGGCGCCGGTATTACTTCACAAGCAGCATATCCCGTCTTCACAACCCTCAATCAGACTTTGCTGGACGGAGATGTCATAGTGAAATCCAGAAAAGACCAGACGACCCTGCAGAAGGGTAAGCACACGATGCAAAACGTTTCGTGGGTTCACCACGACAGCATAGGTTACGTCTTTCCGCAGGAGCAACAGGTGAACATCTCAAACACGGTCGCCGCGGGCAATTGGAAGGAAATCAATCATCAGGCAAGTTCATCTGCCCAGCCTGTGGCGCTGGATGTATTCGGCTTGTGGCTGGATCACGGCGTAAAACCTGATGGTGGACAATATGCATACGTCATCGTTCCGGGAATGGAAGCCGCAGCACTGGATCACTACGCAAGAAATTCGCCGGTCGAAATATTGTCCAATACGGAGAGCCTGCAGGCGGCGGCGCACAAGGAGTTGAACAGATGCCAGATCGTCTTCTATCAGCCCGGCAAGATCAAAATCAACGACCACGTTTCAATCACTGCAGAAAGCCCCTGTATGGTCATGGTCAAAACAAGCGGAAAAAGTATTGAGCAGATCACGGTTTCAGATCCGTCCAGGAAACTCGATACGCTCCAGCTGAGAACATCCGCGATGATCGAGGCATCCGGTGACACATGGCAAGGCACCTGGGATAAAAAAGCGAAGGAATCCGTGATCAGCATCGATCTGCCAAAGGAGGGCTACGCCGGCGAGAGTGTGGTTGTAAACTTCCTCAACCAATAAACACAGAAGGCAAATGTTGAGGGTGGCAAAGCTGATTTTTATTATTGATTTTTTTCCCCTAAATAACAACACATTTGCCACTGCCAGGATCCAAATACACACCGGATGAAATATCTGCTTACATTTTTTATCAGCGCGCTATTCATGAATCTTGTTCAAGGTCAGGAGACACTACCCCTATATCCTAACGGGATACCCAACAGCAAACCCGCACCCAACGAGGAAAAACAGGAGGTGAGGGACAACGGCATGGTGATCGTCAGCGAAATTTCCGTTCCCACACTGCTGGCATTCTTCCCTGCGAAACCTGCCAGCCGCACTGCGGTGATTATTTTCCCGGGCGGCGGCTATCACATCAATGCGATTAAACACGAGGGCCTCGACATCGCCAAGAAATTAAATGAATGGGGTGTCACCGCATTTGTTTTAAAGTACCGGATACCCAATGACGCTACCATGGCCAACAAAGAGATCGGACCGCTCCAGGATGCGCAACAGGCGATCCGGATGGTAAGAGAAAACGCGGCGAAATGGAATATCGATGCCGATAAGATCGGTATCATGGGATTTTCTGCTGGCGGGCACCTGGCGTCCACTGCAGCCACACATTATAAGAAATCTGTGTTGCCCGATGTCAGGAGCCAAAATCTCAGACCGGATTTTTTGATCCTCGGATACCCTGTGATCAGCTTCTCCGACAGCATCGGTCATATCGGCTCGCGCAACAACCTATTGGGCACTGCGCCATCAAAAGAAAAGGTGCGTGAGTATTCAAATGAGTTCCACGTCACGGCGGAGACGCCACCGACGTTTATCATTCATGCCAGTGATGACAAAGCCGTATTGCCTGCCAACAGCATCGCCTTTTACGAGAGTCTGATCAAACACCAGGTCCCGGCCGAACTTCATATCTACGAACGCGGCGGCCACGGCTTCGGCATCGACAACCCTACCACCGATGAGAAGTGGATGGAAAGCCTGAGACACTGGCTCATCTCGCGAAAGCTTCTCACGCGTGATAAAACTCCTTGAAGCGGTAGAAAATCACTCTTCGAATTGGATCAAAACAATACGCGCGCATAACGCAGCGTTCGATGAGCGTTGCGTGTGGGATTCGTGGCAACGTTCGCGCGTGCGTGTAAACTTCATCCTTTCGCCCTTTCAGGCTCTGTCGGTTTGAACAATCTGCTAACCCAGGGCTCAAAGCTGGCGCTTCTACGCCCTGGGCTGGTATATGTCGCCCTTCAGGGCGCATTAAGTAGTTTTCCCCGGACAACACTGATTCGTCAATCCCTGAGTCGCGTTCTATTGATAATTTTTTTTTTAACTTCTTCAACTTTCCACCTACCCTTTACTTTTTTACTTCTTCTACTTTTCAAACCTTTTTACTTCTTAAACTTCTCCAACCTCTCCACTTTCCCCACCTATTTACCCTTTTACCCTTTTACCCATTTACCCATTTACCCTTTTACCTTTTTACTTCTTAAACTTCAACAACCTGGCACACCATTTTTAGCCTCAGAAAAGTGGGGAAGGCTCGCAGGGTTTGATTACAGAAACACATTGAAACCCATCCAACATGCGCCGCATATCACACCTGATCCCATATCCTGTAATCCTTCTGCTTTTGATTTCCCCGGCCCTGGCAATGGGACTTCCGGTCTTTGAGGAAAAGGAACCTGGCCAGATGATCCGCCTTTCAACAGTGGCGCTGCTGTTTTTTCTAATTCCACTGGCCTTCTTTTACAAAAACGTCAGACTTTACTGCTACTGCTTATTACCGCTCATTGTATTGACGCCCTTGTTTCTGTTCTCCACTTTCTATTTTGGCGTTCCGCCGGGTTTTGAATTGATCGCCTTTATCCTGCAGACCAACCCGCGCGAAGCCGCGGAGGCGATCGGTCCTTTTCTCGTATACTTTATTCCCATTGAAATCTTTTTTGTGGGCTTATTCCTCTTTGCAACGCGTAAAATAACACCGGGGATACCACCGGTGCACGCCATAGCCATTTCGGGCTGCTCCTTTCTGCTACTCTGCTCAATGATCTATGTCATCAATGGTCTGTCGGCCAGACATGTGGAACAGATCAACAGGCACGACCTGGTGTTGAAATATGATTACCCGTTCACACTCATCAGTGGGATAAATGAAGCCCGTGTGTTTTTAAACAAGAATCATTTACGGCAGGCGGAGGATTTCACATTCCGCGCCGTGAAAGGCGATAGCCTCACACATCGTCAGGTATACGTCCTCGTCATTGGCGAATCTTCGCGGTACGACCGCTGGCAGGTAAATGGGTATCACCGTGCGACGTCTCCCAGGCTGGCAGCGCGTCAGGACCTTCTTTCTTTCAGCGATGTGATCGCCGGGGCACATTATACCTGGGTATCGGTTCCGCAAATCATCACCCGGGCGACCCCCGACAATTACGACCTGCAATACAGGGAAAAAAGTATCCTCCAGGCTTTCCGCGAAACGGGCTTCAAAACAGTGTGGCTCAGCAATCAGTCTGATCAGGATATTTTCTGGTCGGGCAGTATCACGCTCCACGCAAAGACAGCGGATGTCTCATTCTTTTCGCCAACGTACTCACCGAACCTCGAATTCGAGCGCATCCATGACGGACGCCTGTTGCCTTTGCTCGACAGCATGCTGCGGGCAGACAACAGCAATCTTTTTATTGTCATGCATACCATGGGAAATCACTGGGAATACAGCCAGCGGTATCCTGAAGCTTTTGACAAGTTCAAACCCTCAGGCTATACGCAAACGATCAATCCGCCCAACGCCGGCAACCGCGAAGCAGTACTCAATTCCTATGACAATAGTATTCTCTACGCCGACTTCATCCTCGACAGCGTGTTAAACACGGTGAATCGACATGCAGAAATCTCGGCAGTCACCTATATTTCCGATCACGGCGAGGATCTGTTCGATGCGCAGGCAGACCAGATTGATTTTCACTTCCGGCCCTCGGCAGCAACGCTTCACGTTCCATTGTTTGTATGGACTTCTGATCTGTATAAGCGGCACTACCCGGAAAAGCAAAACAACCTCGAGGCACATGTTTCAGAAAAAATAGGGGCGGAGAACATTTTTTATACCCTGGCAGATATGGCGCATATCAGTGTTGAAGGCTTTGATTCGAAAAAGAGCATAGCACACCGCAATTTTCAGCCAAGTTTACAGAAGTATTATGGCGACGATAAGCGCGCATGCTTTTATAAACAGCTTGAAATAACCGCGCATAAATAGGAAGCAGCTATTCAGGGATGGATATTTTTTTTTATCATTATCAAAGAATAACCAAAACCTAAATTTACTTTTATGAGGAACCTTAAAAAAACCATCGGAGTAGCAGCACTCTCTCTTTTAGCGCTGAGTTGTGAACAAAATGACGACGTATCACAACGCAAGCCATTGGACGATTCTCCGTTGTTTATGGAGCTGCCATCATCTCCAAACGGCAGGAGATCATCCGACAACAGGTATGCTGTATTCTCTGCTGAGTACCTGACAGCAGATGGATCCGGTCAAATTGGACGCACCATCTATTTCAACAATGTCGGCAACAAGCAACTGAGTGCCGATTTCGTTCCAGGCTTGAACCTGGATAATACAGACGACATTACCTATTACGTTGACCAAAATCGTCCTTCTGCAGATCTGCCTGTTGCCACCACTTCAGCGGCGATTACCCGGGCTATGACTACGTGGGACAATGTCGCCTGCTCGGAATTGGGTCTCACACAGGTGCCCTTTGACAACACTATTTCTACCGGATATATCAGCAACTATTTGGGATTTGGAGGTAGCTACGACTATACTGCGGATGTGGTTCATGCCGGATGGCTGCCAGCCGCATTCTTCAACATGGTCGCACCGCAGGGAAGCACCTATATTCTTGGCGTAACTTTCACGATCATCTTCACCGATGATGATGGCAATGCCACCGACCTCGACAACAACGGAAAAGCCGATGTAGCATGGAGAGAGATCTATTACAATGATTTTTTCCCGTGGGCGGATGGCGCACATTACGATGTTGAAACCATTGCCCTTCATGAAGCGGGCCATGGCCTCAGTCAGGGGCACTTTGGTACCGCGTTTGCAGACGCAGGACAAGAAGAAATTCACTTCAGCCCCCGCGCCGTCATGAACGCCGCCTATTCCGGTATCCAAACGTCAATTGGGAAGACCGACAACGCCGGCCATTGCAGCAACTGGAGCAGCTGGCCAGGTAATTGATCCCAGTTTTCACATGCAAGGCGCATTCCGTTCGGCACGGGGTGCGCTTTTTGTTTTTAAGATCATTATCATTCAATGATCGGGACCTGCGTGGCTCCTGATCGCAATGATCTTCTGACAATACAAAGGCATTTTACGACGACGAGCATGACGGAGAAATATTCCACGCAACGCCGGCGTAATTAACAAACCCTGTATACCTTTGACCAAAGCGCTTACCATGGATGATCTGCTGGCGGCTCGTTTACAAATGGCTTTATCGCTGGGATTCCACATTGTTTATGCGTGTATCGGAATGGTCATGCCCTTTTTTATGGCGGTGTCGCATTACCAGTGGCTGAGATCAGGTAAGCATGTCTATAAAAATCTTACAAAAGCCTGGAGCAAGGGTGTTGCCATCTTTTTTGCTACCGGCGCGGTTTCGGGCACCATGCTTTCATTCGAACTCGGTTTGCTCTGGCCGGTGTTCATGGAGCACGCCGGGCCGATCTTCGGCATACCGTTCTCGCTCGAAGGAACAGCATTCTTCATCGAAGCCATTGCCCTTGGATTTTTTCTTTACGGATGGGATCGCCTGAACAAATGGTTCCATTGGTTCACAGGGGTGATTGTCGGGGTCAGCGGACTGGCCTCGGGTATCCTGGTCGTGTCAGCCAATGCGTGGATGAACAGTCCTGCGGGATTTGATTTTGTGAACGGGCAATATCTCAACATCGATCCTGTGGAGGCAATGTTCAACGATGCATGGTTCTATCAGGCGTTGCATATGTCACTCGCCGCGTTTGCTGCAACCGGTTTCGCGGTGGCCGGGGTTCACGCACTCATGATCCTTCGCAACAAGAACGTTGAGTTTCATTCCACGGCCTTCAGGATCGCCGCCGCTTTTGGAGCGGTGGCCGCCTTGCTTCAGCCGATCAGCGGAGATCTGTCAGCGAAAGATGTTGCCGGCAGGCAACCCGCCAAACTTGCTGCCATGGAAGCGCACTTCTATTCTGCTGAGCGCGCGCCACTGCTGATCGGAGGAATTCCCGATGAGGAAAAAAAGGTGGTCAACTACGCGATAAGAATTCCCGGCATGCTCAGCTTCCTTGCGCACGGCAACCTGAACGCCAGGGTGACGGGCCTGGATGAGATCCCTCCGGATGAACATCCCCCAGTGACCGTTGTACACTTCGCGTTTCAGATCATGGTCGGGATCGGCGCCGTACTCAT
Source organism: Chryseosolibacter sp. (assembly GCA_049791675.1). Lineage (GTDB taxonomy): Bacteria > Bacteroidota > Bacteroidia > Cytophagales > Cyclobacteriaceae > Chryseosolibacter. Next base: position 12,990 of record JBARAD010000357.1, on the reverse strand, counting down.
GGTGGTGTCCATGCTGTTCCTGGTTTCACTTCCAAAAAATAAATGGCAGAAGAGAACCTGGCTGTTAAAATTGTTTGCGCTCAGTATCCCGCTGGGATTCATCGCAGTGGAAGCAGGCTGGACAGTGACTGAAGTAGGAAGACAGCCCTGGATCATCCACGGTATCATGCGTACCGAGGATGCCCTGACGCCCATGCCGGGCATCAAATGGTCTTTCTTCCTGTTCACCGCAGTATACATATCCCTGACGATCATGGTGATCTTTCTACTGTATCGCCAGATAAAAATGGTCCCGGTTCTATACGATACAGACAAACCGCATCCTGATGCTTGAGGTCGTGATCCTATTTTTCTGGTTGTCCGTCCTGCTGTATTTCCTGCTGGGCGGAGCCGACTTCGGCGCCGGCATTATTGAGATGTTTACCTCCGCAAGAAGTTTGCGTCGTACGCGCGCCACGCTGTATCATGCCATTGGCCCGATCTGGGAAGCGAACCATATGTGGCTGATCATTGCCATTGTGATCTTGTTTGTGGGATTTCCCCGGATCTACAGCACACTCTCCATATACCTTCATATTCCGCTGCTCCTCATGCTGATGGGAATTATCGCACGGGGAACGGCGTTTGTCTTCCGGCACTACGATGCGGTGAAAGATTCCCTGCAGGAAGTGTATAACCGGATTTTCGTGTGGTCGAGTTTTCTCACGCCACTCTTCCTCGGGATCATCGCAGGTACCACCGTCTCCGGAAAGATCGATGTGGAAGCAAATACATTTATGGAGGCTTTCATTGATCCATGGCTGAACTGGTTCCCGATCGCCGTAGGATTTTTTACCGTGGCGCTGTGTGGATTTCTTGCGGCGGTCTACCTGGTCGGCGAAGCCGGAAATGAAAACGACCGGAAACGCTTTATGCGCAAGGCCCGAAACGCAAACATCATCGCTTTTGCATTGGGCTTCTGTGTGTTCATGGCGGCCGAACACGAAGGCGTCCCGCTGACACGATGGGTTTTTTCCGACAGGGTAGGACTCGCTGCCGTCGTGGCAGCCACCTCCTCCGTTGTAGTGCTGTGGGCAACCATGAACCGGGTTCCTGTATTGATGACCCGGGCCCTCGTGGCGTTTCAGGTGTGCATGATCCTGCTGGCCATCACCTTTGAACATTATCCTGACATTGTCCTGTTGAAAACGGGAAACAACCTGTCACTGACCAGTGATCATGCTCCGGACAAAACGATCCATGCGTTGGGATGGGCTTTGCTCTCCGGGAGCCTTCTCATTTTGCCAGCGCTGTTCTACCTTTATTACAGCTTTCACAAGCGGGTAAGCAACACGGATCATGAAACGTTACAACAAGAAAAAATTTAACATATGTTCGTAAAATGTCTGGGATGTGGCGATGCTTTCGGATCCGGCGGCAGACTTCAGACGAGTTTCTATATCCGCGCAGGCGGGAAAGGGATCCTGCTGGATTGCGGCGCTTCCACGCTCATTGCGCTGAGGAAAGAGAAACTCACTCCGGATGATATCGATGTGATATTGATCACCCATTTGCACGGCGATCACTTCGGCGGTTTGCCTTTTATCCTGTGCGAGATCCTCGCGCTCGCACGAAGGAAAAAAACTTTGACGATCATCGGACCGCCCGCCATCAGAGAGCGAACCCTCCAGGCGCTCGCGTGTTTCTACCCGGGGATCGCGCCCACGGCAGAGTCACCCATAGTCTTCAAAATCTACACCGCCGGCGTAAAAATGGAATTTGAAGGTCTTCAGATCGAAGCTTGCGAAGCAATTCATTCGCCGGACAGCCATCCACATTCCCTGAGACTTGAAGCGGATCAAAAGGTTGTAGTTTTTTCAGGTGACACGGAATGGTCGGAAAACCTCATCAAAATAAGCAGGGGTGCGGACCTGTTTATCTGTGAATGCTCATCCTATGCGGGAGCCATGCCGGGCCACCTGAGCCTGAAACAATTATTGCTTCATGTTGACCGGATAGAAGCAAAACAAATTGTATTGACCCACCTGGGAGAAGACGCATTAAAGAATGTGCTGAAGTTTCCTTTGGCCGTTGCCTCCGACGGCATGATCCTGATGTTGGATTAGAGCATGTTATCAGGCGGAACGATCGGTGCATCAACCGTCAAGCCACCGTTTAAAAGCCGCGCTTCGGCCGGTGCCTGCAGCTGAATGCAGCAGGGGTTGTGACAAGGCATGCTTTTTCTCCCATGAACTTCGAATCGGGCATGCTAAAATTATTCAACAGAAGGCAAAACACATAAGATGACGAACCACATACTGATCATAGGAGCTGGCGCAGCCGGATTGATGGCCGCGCGGATACTCCTGGAAAAAGATCACCAGGTAACGATTGTCGAAGCACGTGATCGGGTGGGGGGAAGGATCCATACAGTTCCCTCCATGTTTTCATTGCCGATAGAGGCCGGCGCGGAATTCATGCACGGGCAACAACCCCTCACACAGGAACTACTGAATGAATCCAAAAGTGAAGTCACCCTTCTTTCCGGAAATCGTTACCAGTTATGGGACGGGGTACGCGGAGAGGGCGACTATTTTGATGAACACTGGGACGCGTTCACGCGGGCGCTTGGTAAACTCAAACATGATACAGACCTCGCCTCCTTCCTTCAGGAACATTTTAACGACGACAAATACAAGGGCATGCGGAAAAAAGTGCAGGCCTTCGTCGAAGGATACGATGCGGCCGATCTGCAACGCGTCAGCGCAATGGCGCTCGGTGAGGAGTGGGCAGAAAGTGATGACGAACATCAATATCATATCAGCGGCGGCTACGGCAGGTTAATGGTGTACCTGCAGGAAAAAATCAGATCGCAGGGGGGAGTGTTCCATTTTTCTACCCCGGTGGAGAAAATTGATTGGTCCCCGGGAAAAGTAATGGTCCATACCCACAAAAACATTTTGCATGCCGACAAAGTGATCATCACCGTGCCATTGGGTGTCTTGCAGCAAGGCACAATAACATTCAACCCATCCCTGGCAGCGCAGTCAAATGCTTTCCGGGAAATGGGTTTTGGCGGCGTGATTAAATTCTTCTTCGAATTTAAGAGCGCTTTCTGGGAGGAGTGCATCCCAAGGCCATTGAAAGACATTGCCTTTGTTTTCTCAGATGCCACTATACCCACGTGGTGGAGTCAGCTCCCCAACCGCACGCCCTTGCTTACAGGATGGCTGGGCGGTCCTTCAACACACCATCTCCATCACGATGCCGGAGAACTTTATGAGAAAGCCATCGCATCGCTGCAATATATTTTTAATTGCGATGCATCGGATATAAGGGAACAAATCCGGCAATGGCATATCGCAGACTGGGTGAAGGATCCGTATGCACATGGTGCTTACGCGTATCCGACAGTACGGGGCAGCGCTGCAGGCGCATGCATCGTCCAACCGGTCCGGAATACCCTGTACTTTGCCGGCGAGGCATTTTACCACGGCCCGGCCATGGGAACCGTTGAAGCCGCCCTTGTTAGCGGGAAAGCGGTTGCAGAAAAGATCCCGGCGGGCAATGACTGATTCGCTGATCTTTAAGACTTTTGAGATTTACCTGCCCGACATCATTCACCGGATCCAAATTACAAAGAAAAAACCCGGTGGGGGACACCGGGCTCTTTGACTATAAATTAAACATCGATTTATATCTATTCCCACGTTCCTTCATCCACGACCACGCCTGATTCATATTGTTTCCAGCTTCCTTTTCCCTGTGCATCCCAGTCCATTTCGAATAACTTGCTTGAGGATTCGTAGTATACAACCGATCCGGCTTTGGTTTTGGTGTTGACTACAAGAATTACCTGTATCTGGCTTTCCTGCTCTGAAAATTTGAATGTAAAGACATCCCCTTTGCGCGTCCAGTCCCAACGCATGATCTCAGCGTCCCTGGAATCACTCATATAACCCCATGCGTCATAGAGCCGCATGTAGCCTGCGCTGCGATCCTTTGCTTCCTGCGCATAGAGATAGCGATACCAGCCTGCATCGTCCAGACCTTTGTAGAAAAGTTCAAAAGCGTAATAATCACCTTCGTCGCGGATCTGATAGGCCACACTTCCATACTGCGGATCTGACCACGTATAAACGACACCGCTGGACGATGATACGCGGCCGTTCACGGGTGTGATCAGGTCGGTGCTCCTGGCAGCGCCTGCGGGGGGCGTAAACAACGCGAGGTTTGCGCTCATGCCGTTTGCCATGGAAATCCAGCCCGACGCCATTTGTGCATAGGGGTCATCATTGGTGACCAATGCCTGGGGCACTTCCAGAACGGGTGAATTTTGAGAGAAACTTAGCGCTGCATCTTCAATCTTCGGCTCGGCATCATCATCTTTTGAGCAGGAAACCGCGATCGCCAGAAGAGCAGCCATGGAGAGGATTCTTGAAATCTTCATAAGGGGGGTTTTGGTTGACTTCATCATTAACTGTACTCCCCCTTAATACGAAAACATCGGAAAAAGAAACCCGCCCCTTTGATAAAAAATAGTGTTTGCGGTGACGCGAAGGATCTTTTTCCTGCTTATTACGATGTTCAACCATGTTTTCATCGAAACACGCTGCTCCAAAGAGAAAGAGAACCAGGAAGTCAATTCGTGCAATACGCACAAACAAAGCGCGGCATGATGTAAAAATGCTTAATTTGTCCAAACTTAAACTCTATATGTTCGGCTTTTACGTTCCCATTCTGCTCCTTCAGGCGTTTTGTATCTATCATGCATATCGGAATAATGCAGAACAACGCTGGTTCTGGCTGATCGTCCTTTTCCCGTTCATAGGCAGTCTTGTCTACCTTGTGCATCATTTCAATAACCGGACGACCCTTGATACGCTGAAAGAAAATGTGAAGGAAGTCGTAAGCAGCAACTACAGGTTGGAACAGTTGGAGAAAGCATTGCGCTTCAGTGACAATCTCCAGAACAAGCTTAACCTTGCCGACGCCTACACGGAGCTTGGCCGTTATGACAAAGCCATTGACCTTTATTCAAACTGCTTACAGGGATTCATGGCTGACGACCCCGGCATACGGCTAAAATTGCTGAACGTATATTATTTGAACGGGAACTATGAGGCCGCAGTTGAATGCGGAAATAATCTTGTCTCCGAAAAACGGTTCAAAAATTCCGAAGGACGTGTAGCGTATGCGTGGTCTCTTTTCCATACGGGGAAGACGGTACAGGCAGAGCGGGTCTTTGAAGACATGGACACGTCTTTTACAAATTACTATCACAGGCTTGAGTATTGTAAATTTCTGTTGAAAACGGAAAAGTCCGATTCGGCAAAAGAAAAGCTTACGAGCCTCTTGCAAGAGTTCGAACAGATGCAGGGCGGCGAACGCCGGTTAAAGAAAGAGGTGTTCCGGGAACTGAAAGATCTATACGCAAACAGTTTTCGCGTCGTATGATGCCTGTGAGATTCTTCCTCCCCGCGATCTTTATTTTCATCGCTGGTGTTGACCACAAGCGTGCCATTCTGCCGGCTTCTGTAAGTCAGGTCAGCGCAGATCAGTCGATCCCTTGCCGGGATGAGGACATACCCCGCTATCAAGCGCACCGGTTAAAGTCGGCTCCCACCATTGACGGAAAGCTCTCAGAGAAAGCATGGAAGCAAGCGCCGCGTTCCCGCAGGTTCGTCGACCTTATCCACGGCACTGCAACGCACCTGGATACGCGAGCCGCGGTGCTGTGGGATGATGAATACCTGTACGTGGGATACTGGATAGAAGAACCGGATGTTCGCGCGACGCTGACGGAAAGGGATGCGCCGATCTATCAGGACAACGACGCGGAGCTGTTCATCGCCGGCCGCGACGGCTACTACGAGTTTGAGATCAATGCATATGCCACCATATACGAGGTACTGTTCTTCTGGGAAGAAGCTTTCCAACGCAATGGCTATGCGGAACTTCCCGAATTCGACCGCGGCCATCCGCAGGCAAAGCCATTCAACGGGGTAGGGTATTCGGCGCATCCGCGCGGGCGCCGGATCGGTTTTTTTAACTGGGATTTTCCCGGACTCAGAAAAGCCGTCCACATTGACGGCACACTGAATGATGACCGTGATCGCGACCGGGGATGGACTGTGGAGCTGGCCTTGCCATGGTCGGGACTCGCGATCCTCGCAAGGGACGGACGGGCATTACCTCCCAAAGAAGGCGATGTGTGGCGCATGGATTTCTCGCGCTTCAATACGTATAAAGCCGCCCCTCCCGCCAAAGATTCCGGCGGCTGGGCCTGGAGCGCCCACGGTGTGTGGGACTCCCATGTGCCGGAGTGTTTTACTTACGTGGAATTTCGATCCGGTGAACGCGACTGAAAGACTACAAGATCAGGATGATCACCAGTTCGAGCGGTGGATCAAAGGTTAAGCCGGGCCAAAGACCTAGGAAAGATCGTCCCGAAAGAATTGAAAAGAGGAAGATTAATCTCTTCCTCTTCTTGTTTCGGTTGACCTCGTCGCTCCCGTTCGGCCGGAGGCTCGCTGATGCACCTCAGTGCCTCCCGATGAACGCTGCTGTACCTGACTTCCGGATGATCTGCTTCGGTTCACGGAAGGACTCGTGACCTGCGGACGAACCTCACGGTTACTTTGCGCTGCAGAAGGCCTTCTGTCCGGCGCCTGGTCTCTTTGCGACCTGTGGTAATTCGGTTGTACATCAGCCGGCACGCTCCGCTCTCTGGTCACCTGTCGCGGCTGCCGCACTTCAGCCGGCACGTTGCGCTCCCGGGATACCTGACGTTGCTGACCATGATTTTCATAAGATCTGGTGGGGGCCAGGGCAGGGTTGCTCACCTGCGGTCGCACTTCACGCGAGTTTTCCCTTGTGCCGGATCGTCTGTTCGACAGATCCTGGTTCCTCGCATCGGTAGCATTCGGCTGCACTTCTGTTCGCACGCTGCGCTCTCTCGAGGTTGAACGTTCCGGTGAAGTAACGCCGTCGCGCTGCGGCGAAGATCGTCTCCGGATATCCGTGTCTTCCCTTTCACGCTGTCGCGTGACGGAAGACCGGCTGTTATCGTCATAGGACCGGCGTTGATCATATCTTCCACGATAGTCTCTGCGATCGTCATGCCGCGAAGACCTGTAGTGCGCCAGTTGACGGTGATGCCTGTTATAGACCGCTACCGATGTCGTCCTGTAAGGGCGGTAGAGGTCATGCGCGTAAACAATTCTCCGTGTATGACACGGCACATAGTAATCGTAGTAAGGACGCCATATCGGGTGATAGTGAACGTAGGCTACAGGCCTCCACGTATGCCACCATACCGGACGCCGGTGCCATCCCCAGGGCGACGCCCAACCCGCGTAATAGGGGCTGTAAACGTATTGTACAGAAGGCCAGGCCCAGACATTGACCACCGTACGCGATGAGGTTGTCCCCGCATAGGTTCGCACTTCACGGGTGGGCTCAATGATGGTCTCAACACCATATACATCCTCATCACCGACGATCTGCAGAACAGCCTTCCCGTTGGCAAGTTTTTCCAGTTCAATGACCGCCACGTCCTGGTATTCCGTGTCCGACACCACAGCCTGGAGAATAAACGCATGTACGTTTCCTTCGTACCGGTCGTGGACCCTGATATAATCGATATAGCCATCGCCGTTCAGGTCGAGGTTGTTCACCTTCGAGTCAGGCGAGTTAAGCATCTTTTCAAACGCTTCAGGTGTTTCCGATTTCTTGAAAAGCTCGAGCGCACCCTCCAGGCTGAAATGGTCGCCCGGGACTTCCGGGTCAGCCTCCTGTCCATAGGAAGTAACCCATCCGGACATCACCAAAGCCACCACCGGCAACATTTCAAAGATTTTCATATGAGCGTAGTTATACCCGCCAGGGATGCAAACAGCGGGCCAGATTTTTGCCCTGTGATCATTTCGAAATCACAACCTGAAGATTCCGGAAAAGCCTGTAATTCACTATATTCATTGAAAAAATACCCATGAGCTGGCCGGGAACAAACTTCCATCGTATCAGCATTCCATGCTGTCTGGCAGCATTGATCTTCTCAGGGTGCACGCCCCGGGAGAAAACTGCTTCCCTGAATGATCACCGCGATACAACCGTAAAGGTCCATGGCCCTTATCGCGCCGTGAAACTTCCTGTCACCAAAGGTGTAAAAATGGGTAACCCCATTCAGTTATCGCTTGGCCCCGGAGGATTGCTGTTCGCCGCCAATCAGACAGGAGAGATCTACACGCTCCGCGATTCCGATGGCGACGGCCTCGAAGACAGCGCCGCCCTGTTCTGTAACGTCCGGGATTATGGCTTGCGCTCGCCCGCGGGATTCGCCCATAAAGGCGATACGGTCTTTATCGGCACGGCCCAGCAGATCCGCGCCTTCTTAGATGTTAATAAAGATGGCAAAGCAGATAGCAGCTGGACATTCTTCGATCATATCCCGCAAAGTGAACATCCGTACGAGTGGACCAGCGGATTAAGCTTCGGTCCGGATGGCTGGCTGTATTGCGCCATCACCACCGATTCCTGGAACGCTGCGCCTGCCGCCGACCCCAACGGATTCCGCGGCGCCATCATCAGGATATCCCCGGATGGCAAAAGATCGCAGCGCGTGGCCACCGGAATCAGGTCTGTTCCGGGCATGGCGTTTAATGCGCATGGCGACTTGTTCTTCCTCGACAATGAAGGCGGCGGAAATCCCACGGAAGAGCTGAATCGACTCGTGGTCAATTCCTTTTATGGTCACAACAAAAAGAAATACCACGCAGATTCATCACGTGTACTTCGTCCTGAATTTGAGCTGCAGTCGGAAGTCGCTCCGTCATCGCTGGAGTTCAGCCGCACCATGAACAATTTTCTTTTCGTATCGTATTACGGACCGGGCGAACGATGGACGCGCGGAGGCGTCGGACGCATTTCCATTACGAAACAACCCAACGGGCAATATGCGTATGAAGAATTTACCATCGCGGATGTTCCCAAACTTTCCGATCTGGCTTTTGGCAAAGACGGGGATCTGTACCTGGCACACCACGGCGAGGCGGACTATTGGTATAATGCTGTCTACAAAGAACAGGGCGGCTTCTACAAGCTCATCTATGATCCCTCCGTCAATATACCGGTAAACTATGTGAGGACCCGGGAAGAGGTCAATTTTTCAGAAGATGCGGTGGAGATGGGCAAGCAGTTGTTCGCCGAACTCGGATGTCTTGGATGTCATCAGGTGGACGGCGCCACGGAATTGCTGGGACCGAACCTGAAGGACGTCGCTAAAAATTATTCCCGTGAAGAGATCCTTGAAGAGATCTTACAACCATCCGTCCGGATCAAGCCCAGTATGGGAGGAGTGAGAATCACAAGAAAAGACGGCACCGTATTATTGGGAAGGGTCGTGAATGCGAATGAAAAAGAACTCTCGTTCATGCTGGTAGGCAACAACGTCGTAACCGTCCTCCGAAGCGACATCTCTGCAATGGAAGATGAGAAAAACTCACTCATGTTTGAAGGGCTGATCACACAGCTTCCCGACGAAGAACGCGAGGCCCTCCTGGATTACCTTGTCAGCCTGAGTCAATGAGCCCGGATCGTCAGTATGCATCGAACGTATCATTTCTCTTCACGCTGAACTCTTTCAGAACAAAGATATTAAACGTACGGATCACACTTCCGCGATAGATCACCGGAAAAGTCATCTTTGCCTCGACGGTTTCATAGTCAATGCCCTCCAGAAGATAGGACAGCTCCGTAACGTACACAGCGCGGTGTGCCGCATTCTGGAAACCTTTTCTGATGCGCCACAGGTCAAACTGATTCATCCTCCTGCCGAGATTGAGGCAATAAACATCATCCATCCGCCCGTAGAATGCTATTTCCGAAGCAACGTGATAGCTATCTGTTAGGATCACCGGCGCCCCGGGATATTGTTTCTGCAAGGCGGAAACTTTGATGGCCAGGTCCTGCCACCCCGCGAGCCGCTTCATACTGTCAAATTCCAACGGAACAACTTCCGAATAGCCCAGCCGATCCCACGCACGGGGAAATAACAGCAACAACAACAACAGAAACGTGATACCGGCAGAAGATAGTCCGCTGAGATACCCATCGCCTTTGACAGTAAGGTACGCCAGCACGATGGCAAGCGAAATGTAGCTCATCGCCCCCCAGTTTACTTCGGTGCGCTTGAATATGGACATGAGCAAAAAAACAACGACCGTGCCTGTTACAGGGACTGTCAGCCAAAGGATCTCTCTTCGCTCCACAACCTCATTTCCGGACACAATCGTCAATACGCCCCTGAACCAGTACAAAAGGTATAAAAGGAACGGGGACGTCACCAGTATCACACCGCCAAGGTATTCACCGACAAAAAGCAGTGACCTGCGGAATGAGAACTGCTCGTCGCCTTCATACGCGAGGGCCAGGACATGTTTAAAAGTCACCCACTCGTGCAGGTAGTTCCAGTAGATCACCGGGAAAAACAGAATGGCGCCAACAGTGAAAAAAGCAACGATGCCTTTCACATACTTCGCCCGACTTTGCATGAAAATAAGGGGTAGAAATGCGAACAGAAAAAATATCATGCTGTATTTTGAAAGACAACCCAATCCAAAAAAGGATCCCGCAAGGATCCAGTCTTTTAAACCGTTATGGAGAATGGATCTTATAAAGAAATAGCCCGTAACGATCCAGAAAAAAAGTAGCAACGAGTCGGTGGTGAAAAATGTGGACGCAAGAATGAAATAAGGGGACACACTGAGAAAAAGCGCCGCCAGGTACGCAATTCTGGTGTCGCGGAAAAGCAAGAGGGATACCTTGTATACCATGTACAGCGTACCAAAACCAAATAAGAGCGCAGTCAGACGGATAATACTATCATGGTATCCGATAAAACCAGTCAGGTAATTAACCCACGCGATCATCGGCGGCTTTGAATAATAAGACCAGTCAGGATATCGGGACCAAAGCCAGTATTGCGCCTCTTCTGTGAATAAATTATATCCTGAAAAAATGAAAACGATCTTGATAGCCGCGTAAAAGATAATATATACAACAGCGATGTTCCGGTAAAGTATGGTCTGTTCCCTGGGTAGGGTTAGTGCTGGATGATCGGCTTTCATGCTGCCTCCGTATGCGCTAACTTCCTGTTGAGAAAGATATTCCTTGTGTATACCAGCAGCGCGAGCATCTGGGCGAGGGAAAGCACAGGGTCGCGGCGATACAACGCGTAAATCATTACCATGGCTGCACCCATCCAGCTAAGGATCCAGAAGACCGGAGGAAAGAAGGAGATGTGAAACCTTTCCGCGTACATCCATTGAATAATAAAGCGGAGGCTTAACAGGAATTGCCCGACAAGGCCTGCGATCAGAAGAACCTGATATAGTTTCGGAAGCTGCCATGAAAACCATACTGAGTCATTTCTATAAATGAAAGCCCAAAGAAGAATGGGGATCGGCACGATGATCGATGCGTACCGGATCGTACGTGGAACATCACGAAACTCACCTTTCAGTTGAAGGTTGCGAAGATAAATATAGTAGGACAGGAACTGGCCAATGACGATTACGATGTCTGTACGCAAGACGCCATAGATCAGGAAGAGGGTAGCGGCTGCCAGGCTGGTCTTCCAGAAAAACGAAGGCGAGACACTGTATCCGGCAATCTCGGAGGATATCCATTGACTGATCATGCGCAAGCCAAAAAGCATCTGCGCAAGAAACCCTAACGCGTATAAAAAATATTCACTGATCATTTCTGCTTTTCGATCTCATACCGGATATAATGGGATTGCATCCACCGGAAGGCCAGCATATCGACCAGCGCAACGGTCACCCTATTCAAAAAACCATATTTGGCATCGCCCGCGTATCTCGGAAAATGCCGGATGGGGACCTGATATACCTTGCCACCTGCCATGCGGACAAGTGAAGGAAGAAAACGGTGCATTCCCTCAAACCAGGGAATTTGTTTCAGGTGTCTGGCCTTACCGATCTTTAACGGACAACCTGTATCTTTGAAGGCGTCGTGGTTCAGCATCCTTCTCAGATAGTTGGCTACCCGGGAGCTTGCAACCTTCAGGAGACTGTCTTTCCTTTTTTTGCGGATGCCGGTAACGAGATCGTATTCAGGGATATATTCGAGCAATTTTAAAAAATCCATCGGTGATGTCTGGATGTCGGCATCGATGTATCCGATCAGTGATCCGTTACAGTGATCAATACCTGCTTTCAGCGCTGTGCTGAGACCATGGTTTGCCTCCCATTGGAGGAAGTGGTAGCGTGGATCCTGCAGACATATCCTTTCAATGATCTTTTGTGAGCTGTCAGTCGAGCCATCATTTACGAAGAGGACTTTTGATGGCAATGGAGCAGCATTAAGAAACTTGTCCATTTCACAGTGAAATTGATCCAGACATCGCTCCTCATTATACACCGGCACGATGATTGTCAGTGATGACCTGGTTTTCATTAGAGTTTTTTCAATAATATATCAGGTAAATGCGTTTGAACTCAATGACAGAAATTTAGACGCTTCATGAGATTCATCATCCAGCGGTTGGGATAGCATCAACCGGCCATTGCGCAAATCGCTCGTCCCTGGTGAGTCGGGTCTCCCGACGTTCATACCCCGACAATAAAGGAATAAGGTTGGAGGGTGGGGGAATGGCTCTTTCTACGAAGCGAATAAGGTTCTATTCGTTCATCAGAATCAAATGACCATTGATTGAATTTTCGATGTACCAGTTCCTCACCGAAGGCTGCCGAAGTTAAGACGGCGGGCCCGAGCCGCACGCACGAATTTTCTTCTCCTTGCTGAGAAAGGGAAGATATTAAGATGCGCACGCAGAAGGGTGAGGTGAAGGAACGAAGCGGTACAAGAGGACCACCATCGAATGAATTTTCGACTCACGAAAGGCTGCCGCACATTTCCTGAGGCACATTTTTCATCGAAGGCAGGCGCACGGTGAACGTAGAGCCGACACCGACTTCACTTTTGATA
>JBARAD010000356.1:0-17252 GCA_049791675.1 Chryseosolibacter sp. | reverse complement strand
CATACCAACAGCATGGCTTTGTTCCGGATCAGAAAAACTCAGCCGTCGCTATGGCGGCGACATCCAGAAAAAAATAAATGTTAAAAAAAATGTTAAGAGCATTTTTGAAGGACAAAACTTTTTGATCAACTTGCCTTACCCCATTCTGTGACTATGACTATTCTGAATGTCGATGACGACGAGGAGGATATCGAGATCTTTTGTGATGCTGTGCGCGAAATCGACCCTTCTATCATTTGTGTGGCAGCCAAAAGTGCTGAGGAGGCATTGCAGATACTGAACAGCGATATAGCGTTACCGGAATATATTTTCCTTGACATCAATATGCCGAAGATGGACGGGAATGCATGTCTGAAGGAAATAAAGAAAGATTACCGCCTCAGCAACATCCCGGTCATCATGTACTCCACGTACACCATGAAGGCTGATATCGAAACCTACCGATCGCTCAATGCCGGCTTCCTGACAAAGCAAAACAATTATCACCAACTGGTGTCTGAGCTCAAAAAAGTCTTGCGGGAAAGATAAACGGGGAAGCGAAGCTAGCCACGTTTTAATAACGGCTCCTGATCAAAGGACTTGAAGTTATGGCGTATAGCCGATATGTTGTTTTTGATGAACCGAAGTTTTTCAAACAGCGGACTGTCGAAATTTGTCTTGTACCTGGTGACGGCCTCAATCTCAGGCAAAGTGATGTTGCGTTTCCTTAGTTTATAGCCGTAGAGGCAGGTGGCCTTCAAAACGATTTTGCCTTTCTGCACTGTGTCAACTGCTGTTATGATAGGATTGGAAACGTTATGAAGTTTGATCTTCAGGACGCAGCTGGTCTCTGCACTGAGGAGAATATCCCTGAAAATTTCTTTTTTGGACTTCATTGACGCCTTTGGGGAGGGTATACCAAAATCGTACCACCGGCCTGGAAAGGGCAAAGATGGTTCAGGCCGTACCCGTCAGGTGGTTGAACCACCGCAGCCCGAGCCGCTACCGGCGGTGCATCCATAACAATGCTGGTTCACCCGGATGAGGCGGTTGTTCAGGTTTATCATGTCAAAATCCCGGAGATGCTGAGCAGGTGAGGCCACCTTCATTTCGAGCATTTGATTAAAATCACAGTCGTACAAATAGCCGTCCCAGCCGACAGAAAGCGTGTGGCGGCACATCACATTGCGTGCAGCCGAAGGGTTGAAAGCTGTGACGAGCCGGTCCATGTACTTTTCATAGTTGCCGCTTCTTAACAGATATTCGAGGTACCGGCTGACCGGCATGTTGGTAATGCAGAGAAGCTTATTGAAGTCGATGCCGTAATGTTTCTTCAATTCCGCTTTAAAATCCCTTTCCATTTGTTCCTGGCCGGAGGGAAGGAAGGCGCCGGAAGGATTGTATACCAGGTTGAGCAGTAATCCTGTCCCGGGTTTGCCGTAGCCGACATTGTTCAGCATTTGCAAGGCGGTTATGGAATCTCTGAATACGCCTTCGCCACGTTGTCTGTCGGTTCGGTCTGCACTGTAAAACGGGAGTGACGAAGCTAACACGACCGCGTGGTCTCGGTAAAACGCGGGCAGGTCATGGTACTTCTTATTGGCGACCAGGATGGTCAGGTTGCACCGCACAAGGACCTCTTTCCCAAGTGCCCGGAGGGCTTCCACGAACCATCTGAAGTCGGGATTCATTTCAGGCGCACCACCCGTCAGGTCTACTGTCTTCACCTCGAGGTCGCGAAGCACATCGAGACAAAGTTGCATGGTCTGGCGCGTCATGATCTCTTTCCTGTCAGGGCCGGCGTCAACATGGCAATGCGCGCAAACCTGGTTGCACATTTTTCCAATGTTGATCTGAAAGATCTCCAATGCGCCGGGACGCAACGGTGGAAGGCCGGATTCCTCCAGCTTCTGCGGGAAAGGAGGGAGCGCGGCCAGGTGCTCCAGCACCGATCGTTGTTCGCTGCCCGATGCCAGTGGATTATGCCTGGAAGAAAGTGACTTGGTCAACATGTTTACATCGAGATCTCTTTCACCTTGTTCATCATCTGTACACCGTGCACAAGAGAGGATCCGCTGCGGATGGCTGCTGCAACATGTACTGCTTCCATCATCTGGTTTTCACTGTACCCCTTCTCGGTTGCATCAGTGGTGTAGGCATCAATGCAATACGGGCATTGTACCGTGTGGGCTACTGCCAGGGCAATGAGCGATTTCTCGCGGGCGGTTAAAGCACCTTCCGCAAACACTGCATTATAATAATCAAAATATTTCTTTGCGAGTTCCTTGCCGAACTCCCCGATATGCGGGAACTTTTTAAGGTCATCTGCGTGATAATAATGGTCGCGATTTGTATCCATATGATCGTTAGATTGTTTACATTTTTTGCCGGGTCTTATTCCTCCAGATGCGGTGAGGCAAATACGGGAAGTCACTGCACGCCGGCCATCCCATGAATGCCGGCAATGAACGGCAGTTCCCGGTGGTACTGAGCGCATCTGCAGTTCACGACATTCTACGCTCACCAGGCTGACAAAGGTACGAATCCCTGGCAGGAAACTATCCCGGAAGGGTGGTTTAAAAAACACCGCACCGCCTTATTTTTGACTTCGTATTGTTTAAATTTTAAGTTATTTCGCATTGTGAAAGACAGATTCGAAAAACTGCAGTTGGGTGGCAATGTTTACTGGGCATTGCTGCTGCGTTTGCTCCTGGTCATGTTTCTGTTTACGGTCTGTCGTGTCGGGTTTTACCTGTACAATATGTCCTTTTTTCCGGATATGACTGCAGGCAACCTCTTCTGGTTGTTGTGGGGAGGCCTCCGTTTTGACCTGACCGCCATGCTCTATGTCAATACGCTGTACATACTGTTAATGATTCTTCCTTTTGATTTCCGGTTCCGGTACGGCTACCAGGAGATGGCGAAGTACATTTTTTTTGTGACCAACGGCCTGGCGCTGGCAACGAACGTAGCAGACTTCATTTATTATAAGTTTACCTTGCGGCGCACCTCCGCGGACGTATTCAGGCAGTTTGCCAACGAACAGAAT
Source organism: Chryseosolibacter sp. (assembly GCA_049791675.1). GTDB lineage: Bacteria > Bacteroidota > Bacteroidia > Cytophagales > Cyclobacteriaceae > Chryseosolibacter. The sequence continues at coordinate 14,224 of JBARAD010000356.1, read as the reverse complement.
ATTGGCGGACTTTTTTTTCAGTTTCTGATCGATTACTGGTATGCGCTTCTTTTCTGGATACTCCTGATCGTTGTCATGGTCAGGGTGTATAACCGCATCCGAATATGGGGACCGCAGATGAGAAACCGGACGATGTACTACACCACTGGTTTTTTTGCCGTTCCCCTGATCGCATTTTTTATCATCGCCGGTATCCGCGGTGGTTTTCGCCATAGTACGCGACCGATCACCCTTAGCAATGCGGGTCAATTTGTGCGCGATCCGAGGGACATCAGCATCGTGTTGAATACACCTTTTTCGCTTATCCGGACCGTTGGGAAGACGAAGGTTCAAAAGGCAGATTATTTTGATCCCCCGGAACTTGAAAAGATTTATTCGCCATTGCATGCACCGCGCGATACGGGTTCTTTTACAAAACACAACGTGGTGGTGATCATCCTCGAAAGTTTTTCCCGGGAATTTTTCGGGTCGCTGAACCGCGACAGGGAGCAGGGGGAATACACAGGATATACGCCTTTCCTGGATTCACTGATGCAGCACAGTAAGGTCTTTGTCAACGCTTTTGCCAATGGCAGGAAGTCGATTGACGGACTTCCGTCTGTGATCAGCGGTATCCCGTCATTGGGTGTTCCTTATTTTCTTTCCCCTTATTCCGGCAACAGGATCAACAGCCTTCCGTCGGTGCTCAGCGCGGAAGGGTATCATACGTCGTTCTTTCACGGTGCTCCCAACGGTTCTATGGGCTTCAACGCATTTATGAACCTCGCGGGCGTCAGGCATTACTACGGCATGGATGAATACGATAACAACGATCATTTTGACGGATTATGGGGAATCTGGGACGAGCCATTCCTGCAGTTCTATGCAGAGCGCCTGAATACTTTCCCCCAACCATTCGTGTCGGCATTCTTTTCAGTTTCTTCCCATCACCCTTTTGAGATACCCGGGGAATATGCGGGTACTTTCAGCGGGGGGCCGCTCCCCATTCACAAATGCGTGCAGTATACTGACCACGCATTGCGCAAATTTTTCGAGCGGATCTCTTCCATGCCATGGTATGATAACACGCTGTTTGTGATCACGGCGGACCACACGTCGTCCAACATCCAGTTTCCGGAGTACCGGACGGGCTGGGGCTTTTTTGCCGTTCCGCTGATCTTCTTCAGGCCAGACAACAGCCTGGCAGGAGTGGAGGAAGCGATCGCACAGCAGACGGACATCATGCCCAGCGTGTTGGGATACCTTCATTATGGAAAACCCTATCTCGCCTTTGGCCGCGATATATTCCGCGAAGCGTCGACGCCAGTTGCCTTTAACTACAAAGACAACACTTACCAGTTGTTTCAGGATGAATATCAGCTTGTTTTTGACGGCACCCGGTCCATCGGACTTTACAACTTTAAAACAGACAAGCTGATGCACCAAAATCTGATGGACGCATTCCCGGAGAAGGTTGAAGAAATGGAAAACAGGATAAAGGCGGTTATTCAACAATACAATAACCGCATGATTGAAGACAGATTGACGCCGTAAGTGGTCGGTTAGCCCTAAATTCTCCAAAGCGGACTGGAGTCAGCTTTGGAGGCTACGCGAGGTTGTGGTAGACGGTTTGGACGTCTTCATCCGCTTCAAGTACTTCAACCAGTTTCAGCACTTCGTCCTGCTGCTCCTCCGTAAGTTCTTTCGTCGCGTTCGGGATGTAATGAATTTCGGAACTCTTGGCCTCCAGTTGTTTTGATTCCAGAAATTTGAGCATGTGTCCGAATTCGGTGAACCTGGTGTAGACGATGATATCATCTTCCTGACGGTCGATGTCTTCGGCGCCTGCATCGATCAGGTCGAGTTCCAGTTCATCGAGATTCAATTTGGATGGATCGAACTTGAAGACGCCTTTTCTTTCAAACAGGAACGCCACAGATCCGGAATTTCCCATACTTCCGCCGTTTTTCGAAAAATGCAGCCTGACATTCGCCACCGTGCGGGTGGGGTTGTCCGTTGCGCATTCCACCATCATCGGCACGCCATGGGGTCCGTAGCCTTCGTAAGTAACTTCCTGATAGTCTTTCTCTTCCTTGGAGGATGCCCGCTTGATAGCCGCTTCCACGCGGTCTTTGGGCATATTGGCGCCTTTGGCATTCTGCATGGCCATGCGGAGCTTGGGATTGTGCTCCGGATGAGGACCTCCATGCTTGACGGCAATGGCAATGTCCTTGCCGATGCGGGTAAAAGCTTTGGCCATCCGGTCAAAGCGTGCAAACATCTTATGCTTCCGTTTTTCGAAAATACGCCCCATAACCTTGGTTTTAAGGCTCGCAAAATACTACGGGCAGCGTAATAGTCAAAAATAATACGATCAGGAATCAGGATTTTATCGATTGCGGTTCGATGGCTGCCCGCCGCGCTTTTTCCCAGACCACTGATTGTTTTCCCTTGATATAGCGCAAAAATCCGGCGTACACTGAAAGGTTCATCACCATGAAATAATAGGGCACAAAGAATCCTTTGATCGAAATCTTCTTGTCGCGATAGTGATATCCCGCCAATGCCAGTAAATAGAATCCCACCTGGGCCGCAAGAAACCATCTGTAATACCACGGTCCTGCGAAGGCGAGCCAACCATTGGCCAGGAGCACGACGGGTAAGAAGAGTGGTGCAAGCGTCCAACGGAGGACACGGTGTGAAACATACTGGAAAGTCAGCATGCCATACCTGAAAGGATTGAGCAGAGGCTTCAGCTTCGCCATCGCCTGAAAACCTCCGGCGCAAATTCTGACTTTTCGCTTCCATTCCTCACCCACAGACGCCGACGCGGTTTCAAGTGCATAAGCATCAGGTTCGTACATAAAGCGGTAACCTTTTGCGCAAATGGTCAGCGATAACACGAAATCTTCAATAATGATATTTTCAGCGGGCTCTTCGAACAATGCGGTGCGAATGGAGAATAATTCACCCGCGGCCCCAACGATGGAATAGACCTGCGCATCTTTCCGCTTCAGGAAAGACTCGTATTTCCAGTAGAATCCTTCCCCGGATCCGGAAGCATTGTCTTCCGCATTCCTGTAAATTCTCTTTTCACCTGCCACACCGCCAACACGTTCATCCTGATAATGTCTCACCAGGTTCCTGATCGCCTCCCGGTTCAGGATGGTATTGGCATCCGAAAAGATCACGATCGGAGTGGAGACATACTTCATAACCCTGTTGACTGCATGAATTTTACCTTTCCGCTGAAGGTCATGAAACAATTTCACGGCATGAAATTTTTTTACGATGTCTGGGGTATTGTCGGTCGATCCATCGGTGACGAAAAAGACTGACAGCTTATCCTTTGGATAATCAAGGTTTAAAGTATTTGTGATCTTATCCGCTATACACTGTTCCTCATTATATGCAGCAACCAGGATTGTAACCTCTGGTAAATCTTTATCGGCCACGTGGCGGAAGCCCCTGGGCCCACTTTTGAGTTTTGATATGATAAAAATGACCAGACCATACCCAATGTATGTGTAGAAGATCACCATTAAACCAATCCAGAACAGGGAGGCGATTACAGAAGTCATGTGTGCGGTAGATAAACTGTGGAAAAATTGGAACATCAATTATTTAAGTAGAGCGTGTGAGTAATCTTTATTATTTATATCCTAATAGTTCAAAACGATTGCTGCGCCTGCTGTTCCTGGCGTTATCACCGGGTGTAGTAACAATTTTATGCCACGGAGAAGCGCTTCTGCCTTTTGCCTCCGGACGGAACGCGATCCACCTGAATTTTGATACGCTCTTTTCCCTGGTAGCTGTGGATATCCCACTGCCTGACCTGCATACGTCCGGGAAACCTGATGTATGGGGGCCGGCCCCGAAGGCGCAAGATGACATTGCGACAACACCGGAAGAAATTCCCGTCACGATCAATGTGCTCGAAAATGACAGCGCTGGCGGTAATGATGACGACGATGATGATGATGATGATGATGATGACGATGACGCCTTCCGGATTGACCGCGCGACGGTTGACCTTGACCCCGATCTCACGGAACGGCAGTCATCCAGAACTACCGATCAGGGTACTTACACCGTGACGGAAGATGGCATCGTCACGTTTTCACCCATCCTTGACTTCTTTGGAGATACGTCTATTGAATACACTGTTGACAGCGGGGCGGGCGAGAGGTCGAACAGGGCGACGCTTAGCCTTAGCGTTACCAACACGAATGATGCGCCCAGGATCACGGGCTTACGCGGTGGACCGCTGAATGCGAAGGCAGGTGAGCCACTGTCGATCACACACGAGGACCTGGTCATAGCGGATCCCGATAACCAACCCCCTGCGGATTTTACCATCACTGTGCTGCCAGGTGATCATTATACCGCCTCCGGTAATACGGTGACACCGGAAGCTTCCTTCTCCGGGGCGCTTCCTGTCAGCGTGCAGGCAAACGATGGCCAGGCTCCCAGCGAAGCATTTACGATCTCGCTGAATGTCGCAAAAAAGGAAAATACAGCGCCTGTTATCACGGGGCAGAACCCGAATCCATTAACAACCGCCGAGGAACAGTCCATTACAATCACAACAGATCACCTGACCGTTACGGATCACGACGATACTTATCCTGCAGGTTTTACAATCAGTGTAAGTCCAGGGGAGCATTATTCGGTCTCCGGACAGGCCGTGACACCCGCGGCAAATTATGTGGGAGATTTATCCGTGCCCGTCACGGTGAATGATGGGGAAGCGAACAGCGCGCCTTTCACCCTCGCTGTTACAGTGACTGCCGTGAATGATCCTCCGGTAATTACCGCTCAACAGCCTGACCCGCTTACTACGGGACATAACCAGGCGTTGACCATCCAGCTGACAAACGTTGTAGTGGATGATCCTGATGACACCGGGTTTACCCTGGCGGCCCTTGACGGTCCGAATTATACTGTCTCTGGAAACACGATCACACCAGCGTCAGGTTTTTCAGGGACGCTAACGGTACCTGTGACTGTGAATGATGGAGAACAGACAAGCCAACCCTATTCGTTAAAGGTTTCCGTTGCCGGAAACAGCGCGCCGCAGATCACAGGTCAGACAGCGCTGAGTACGAATGAGGAAACGCCATTGGTGATAGGTCTTTCAAACATCCTCGTGTCGGATCCCGATGATACCTATCCGGAAGGATTTAGTTTCCGGTTATCACCGGGAGATAACTACACAGTGTCAGGAGCCCAGATCACCCCCGTTGCGAATTTTTCAGGCAATCTTGTAGTGCCCGTTATTGTCAATGACGGAACGAACGACAGTGCACCATTTGGTTTGCAGGTGGAGGTGCAGGGAGTGAACGATGCTCCGCGCATTACCGGTCAGGTGCCGTTGACGACGCCCGAAAATCAGGCGATCGCGCTTGCGCTATCGCATCTGACCGTGTCGGATCCCGACAATACCTACCCCCAGGGTTTTACACTTTCGGTGCTGAGCGGCTCCGACTATTCCGTATCGGGTAACGAGATCACGCCTTCGGCCGGATTTAATGGTTCACTGACAGTTCCGGTCTTTGTGAACGATGGTTCATTGAACAGTGAATTTTTCCAGGTGCAGATCACCGTCACACCCATCAATAATGCGCCGGTGATAACAGGTCAGCGGGCACTGGAGATCGCGGAGGGAACGTCCATCATCGTATCCCTGCAGGATGTCACGGTGAGCGATTCCGACAACCCATATCCGGAAGGATTTACAATTTCCGTCCTGCCGGGTGATCATTATGTTTTTTCAGGAACCACGGTCACACCAGCTGCTGATTTTACCGGACCGCTTACTGTAAATGTGGTCGTGAATGACGGTGTGAGCAACAGTCAGTCATTCCCCCTCCAGGTCAGCGTCATGCCTTTGAACGATGCGCCGGTGATCACCGGTCAGCAGACAGTCAGTACGCCTGAAGATGTTTCAAAAACCATTGCGCTCACTGATCTTGTTGTGTCGGATCCGGACAACACCGCGGCGAATTTTACGCTGATGGTGTTTCCCGGCGTCAACTATACCCTTACCGGAAACACGCTGGTTCCGGCGCCGGATTTCTCGGGTACCTTGACAGTTTCCGTGCAGGTCAGTGATGGTTTGCTGAACAGCAATGTCTTTCAGCTTGCCGTGCAGGTTACACCCGTAAACGATCCTCCGGTAATCACTGGCCAGACACCGGTTGCTACGGCGGAGGATACCCCTGTTACCATACAACTTTCCAATCTCACGGTTCTCGATGTGGATAATATTTTTCCGGCAGGTTTCACTCTTCTCGTATCTGGAGGATCTAATTATTCTGTTTCAGGTACGACAGTCACACCGGCAACAGATTTCAATGGCACCTTGAATGTCAGCCTGATGGTGAATGACGGCGCGAGCAACAGCGCTCCCTTTGCTTTTCAGATCCAGGTGGGAAATGCCAATGATGCACCCGTGATCACAGGACAAACACCGCTTTCTACTGACGAAGAAAGTCCCTTGACCCTGCAGTTATCACATCTGACGGTGACGGACCCTGATAACGTTTACCCTAACGGTTTTTCGTTGCTCGTCTCGCCGGGTGTCAACTATACGGTTTCCGGCCAAACCATTAGCCCTGCCGTAAACTTCGCGGGTTTGTTAACGATTCCTGTCAGGGTGAATGACGGTGTGAACAACAGTGGAACGTTCGATCTTAAACTTCAGGTGAATCAGGTCAATGATGCGCCTTCTTTTGCGCCGATCCCCAATCAGCGGGTCACTGAAAATGCGGCTGCAGGCTCCATCACCATCAGGGATATTTCCAAAGGCCCCCTGGAAAATGATCAACAGCTGACTTTTGTTGCCACTTCCAGTAATACTGCGGTGATCGAAAATCCGGTAATACAATACGATGGCACCGGGGGGACCGCGGTCCTCTCTTATGTGGTGAAACCGAATACGTCGGGTATTGTGACCCTTACCATCGTGGCGATCGACAATGGCTCGAACACACCACCCCATCAGAACTCTTACACGTCCAGTTTCCAGGTGGAGGTCCAGGAGATCAATACAGCTCCCACCCTGAATGCGATCAATAATCTTACCGTACTTGAAGACGCGGAACAACAAAATATTGCCCTCACGGGGATCAGTGCGGGGGCCGGTGAAACACAGGATCTCTCCGTTGTCGTAACGGCAACCAAGCCTGAATTTTTTGACCTGCTTGAGGTGGCATATACCAGTCCCCAACAAACCGGATTGCTTCAATTTAAAACCAGACCGAACATATTTGGTACGGTGAATTTATCTGTTACGGTGAAAGATACCGGTTCAGGTGTAAGTCCGCATGTCAATAGTATAACCAGGACCTTTACGCTGAGCATTCAACCCGTGAACGACCCGCCTGCTTTTACCTCCCAACCGGTTGTCGTCGCTGCGGTAAATGAGGATTACGTGTACAAGGTAACAGCGCGTGACCCAGACGGTGAGAAGATCACATTTTCCGCGAGTGTGAAACCTGATTGGGCTGCCTTGACACCTTCGGGTGAGGGCCAGGCTGATCTAAAGGGCAAACCATCCACCGCATCCGTTGGAAGCGTTCCCGTCACCCTGCAGGTAAAGGATGCGACTTCGACTGCAATACAATCTTTTAACGTCTACGTCAATGTAAGACCCGCGCTCACTTCACTTACGGTGAGCATAGAAGAGGATCATGCGGTGACATTTCCTGCAGGATTCTTTCAAGGCGGTTATGCAGACGCCAATGAGAACCCGATGGCAGCCATCCGGATAACAACATTGCCGGTTACAGGAAAACTTTTGCTGGCAGGTGTGGAGGTGAAGGTGGGCGACAGTATTCCTGCTGTGTCACTTCAACAGCTTGTGTACACACCGCACGAAAATTTTTTCGGAAAGGATTTCTTCGGATGGAATGCCTCAGACGGCTATCATTACAGCCTGACTCCGGCGCGGGTTGATATATCCGTTCTTCTGGTAAATGATGCGCCACAGATCATCTTTCAGCATGACACCCTGCACTATGAAGTGAATGGAGAGCCTGGATTTCTTTCACCCCTCGTAGATATTGTCGATCCTGACGATGATACGTTAACGCATGCCGTTGTGGGCTTTCATGCGCGGAATTACAGTCTGGAATGGGACATACTGGCATTTCAGAACACACCAAACATCCGGGGAAATTTTGATTTCCAGTCAGGAGTCCTGCAGTTGTCGGGCGTTGCATCCCTCGAAGAGTACAAGACCGCCCTTCGTTCGATCACCTACCTGCACCTGAACACCATTGATCCGCTGCTCGAACCCAGAATGGTATATTTTACAGTGCACGATGGGGAAACGGAAAGCGTGCCGAAAGACAAGGTGATCATGCTTCAATACACGTTTGTGGAATTTGAAATACCCTCGGGGTTCACACCCAATGGCGATCAGGCAAATGATACCTGGGTTATCAACAGGCCGGGAGGGGGACTGGAGGAAATGGACGACGCCGTTATCAGCGTTTACAACAAGCATGGTGCGCTGGTATTCAGAACAAAAGGGTTCGAGCGCCCGTGGGATGGAACGATGAATGGAGCGTTGCTGCCTGCTGATTCCTATTTTTTCACCATCGACCTGCAATTGCGAAACAAGAAAACCTACAAGGGGGTTGTAACTATTTTACGCTGACTATGAAAAAGCTTACTTTGATATTCATTTGCTTGTTGTTCAGTGCATCACTGTGGGGCCAGTATATTCCCAATAACGCACAGTCATTTCAGTTCATGCCATTGTTCAACCCGGCGTTCACGGGCATTGAAAATTTCAACGATCTCAAGTTCAGCTACCGCTACCAATGGAGCGGCTTCGGGAGTTATTCTCCGAAGTTTATAAACCTATCGTATCATGCGCGGATGGTGGAGCCCCTTGATCTTGCATACAATTCGTTGCGGGTAAGTGATCCTTCATCGATGAATCCGGAGAACCTGCCGCGCTCGAAGCGGATGATCCACGGACTGGGCGCCAATTTGTTTCACTCGGAAGTGGGTGTTCTGAAATCGGTGGGAGGGAACGTAAATTATTCCATCCATTATCCGGTAAGTGAGAAGGCAAGGTTCGCCGCCGGGCTGGCCCTGCTGATCGAGAACAGGAAACTGGATGTGGCGGAAGTTTCTGTCGGTGGCCCGGACCCGTTCTACGATTATTTATTGAGCAGCGCCTCATCACAGACCGATCTTAACGTCCGGGCCGGTGTTTTGCTGTATTCGCCAACGTTCTATGTGGGACTGACTTACCTGCCGGTCGTTTACACGGTGTTGCAGGCGTCGGAGCTTGCGATGACGGAGCCATTCTACAGAGGCTCCCTTCAGGCGGGGGTTTCAATCCTGATGAGCGCCGACGTGACCCTGAAACCCAGTTTACTCGCGCTCGTGCAGATGAACAATAAACTGGCGATGGATTACAACGTGAAGGCATTCTTCAAGGAAAACATCTGGATGGGCATTACGTACCGTGATATCAAGAGCGGTGTGGCCATTCTGGGCTGGAACTTTGATGAGAAGTTGAGCGCTTCCTATTCCTATGAGATGTCGCTGGGTGAGTTCAAACAATTCAATGATGGTAGTCACGAGCTCGTACTCGCGTTGCGGTTAAATAACTTCAGAAAATACAATCAATACACATGGTAAAGATCATCTGCATATTTATACTTACAACCTTGCCGTTGTTCGCCACGGCGCAGTTACTGGAATTTCATTCAGTAAGGAAATTACCTGCGGCTGTTAATTCGACCGGTGAAGAGAGTCTGCCGCTGCTGTCGCCCGATGGCCGTCAACTGTTTTTTACACGGGCGCTGTATGCCGGGAATGCCGGTGGCAAGTTTTCGGGTCTGGACGTCTGGTACAGTGATGTCAGTGGCGACACATGGAAGAATTCAAGCAATACATTGCCGGGGGATATCAACAATGATGGACACAACGCTATCATCGGAATCAGCCAGGATGGGAATACGAGATATTTTATGAGTGCCTCACCCAACGAGAAGATGAATGGCATTTACGCTGCAAAGCGCATCAACAACTACTGGTCGCGGCCACAGTTTGTTCCGGTACCGGGTATCGACAACCAGGGTTTTTTGGGTGTGTACATTACGCCTGATGCCGAGGTCATGTTGTTCTCCATGAAGGCACCTGACAGTAATGGTGAGGAAGATCTTTATTTCTCCGTCAGGAGTTCATCCGGGCAATGGTCTGTGCCACGGAATATGGGATCGACGATCAATACGAAGGGATTCGAGATCTCGCCATTCCTCTCGGCGGATAAGAAGAGGCTTTACTTCGCCAGCAATGGCCATGCAGGAGAGGGTGATGCGGATATATTTTATAGTGAACGACTCTATAATTCATGGGAGACGTGGTCGCTGCCCGTAAACCTTGGCAAAGAAGTGAATTCCAAAAAGTTTGACGCGTATTTTTCGCTCTACGGTGATTCGGTGGCGTACTTTGCCAGCAACCGGGATGGAAAATTTGCCGACATCTATGCGGTGAAGGCCATGCATGGACGAAGCATCCTCTCGGGAAATCAGCGCTACGTTTCCAGGGCAGAATGGAACAGGAAACTGGGAGGAGCTGTATCAAATGAGATCGTTTTTGCTTCGCGCAATACAGCCTTGAATGCCTCGCAACAGGAGTTGCTGTTCTATATTGCGAACAAGTTGCAATTGGAGAAAGATATTCTTTTTCATGTGATCGTGAAGGAAGAGGAGAGTCCCCGGTTTACAACGTCCAGGCTAAATGCCGTCGTGAAGGAACTCGTGCAATCCGGTATTGGTGAGGAACGGATCATTGTGGAGCAAGTGGAGGCCATCGGGAAAACCAACCAGGGCAAGATAGAGCTCAGGCTGATTGAATAGTCGGCGGATCATCATCATAAAAAAGCAGGGACGCGATCATCGCGTCCCTGCTTTTTTTTGAACATTACCTTATTTCTACTTCAAGCCCGAAAGGGTTTGAAGTATGCGCGGTGAGCGAGTTGGAGCATCTCCTTATCGCCGCGTGAATCGCCATAGGCAATTACCTCGTCGAAGTCAGTGAGTTTGAAATGTTCTTTGATGCGGCAGACCTTTTCGTCGCCGTAGCAGTTACGACCTTCTATTTCACCTGTCAGTGTTCCGTCTTTCACCTGGAGTCTTGTGGAAAGACAAAGCAGTCCATGCGCGTCACACCAGGGTTTGACCCAGTTCTCTGCCGAAGCGGAAACCACCGCCACCGTGGCCCCTTCGCCGCGGTACGCTTCAATCGCTTGCCGGGCACCCGGACGTATCAGTGACGGCAATACCTTTGTGGAAAAAAGGACACATCTTTCGTTAAAGTCTTCAACCCGTTCACCCTTGAAAAAGGTGGTGAGAAAAAATTGTTTTGCTTTCCAGTTCGGGATGATTTTCAGCGCGTACAGGGAAAGGATCGGTGCGAGTTTCAACAAGCCTGCCATGTATTGGCGGGGTCCACGGTAAAATTTCACGAACTCAATCAGCGTATCGCGCGTGGTAATGGTTCCGTCGAAGTCGAAAAGCACCAGTTTTTTAGTGCGTGCTGCGGTATTGATGGCAGGATGAATTGAGGTTCCGGATTTATCAGTTACTTCAGTAACGTCTTTCATTTGTCAATCATTATTCTTATTGCGTCAACCGCAGGTTCAACCCTCAGGGTTAAGATTTAAGATTTAAGATTCAAGATTTAAGATTTAAGATTCAAGATTTAAAATTGAGACGCGCTCAAGATCTTGGAACCTCCTTTTCAATCTTAAACTTTAAACTTTAAATCTTAAATTTTAAATACCTAAATCACAACGCGTAGATGATGAGATAGAAGCTCAATATCCAGCCGGCGATTGTAATGAGTATGAATTTGTCTTTGACAAAGATCCGGGTTGGTGACCCTGACTTGTTCTCCACAAATGTGATTTGAAGGTACCGCATGATTCCCGCAATCACAAAAATGGTTGTAATAAAAAGGTAGTCGCTATTGAAGCGCTCTGTTACTTCCGGGGAAACCGTATACATGATATAGGCGACGATCACCACTGCGGAAAGTAGTGTAATACAGGAATTGATAAAATCCAGGTTATAGCTTTGGGTCGATTTACGTATCACGCAGCCATTTTTTGCATTGATCAGAATATCGTCTCTGCGCTTGGCGATGATCAGGAACAGGGCGAGTAGTAAGATCATGATCGATAGCCAGTGCGTTATCGGCAGATCTGCGATCACCCCCCCGCTGTAGATGCGTAACAGGAATCCCAAGGATACGATGAAAAGATCCAGGATGGGGATATTCTTCAATCCGAATGAGTAACCCAGGTTGAGAATAAAATAACTCACCAGAAGGTAAAAGAAAGTCATCTCAAGTTGTGCTGCGATGAAGAGTCCGGAAGTCACCAGCGATATAATGAGTATCCACGCCGTGGTTGTACCGATCTCCCCGGATGCGATCGGCCTGAGCTTTTTTGTCGGATGCATGCGGTCGATGAAGCGGTCCCTGTAATCGTTGATCACGTAAACGCCAGAGGCAACCAGGCTAAAGGCGAATGCTCCGATGCCGACCATCAACAATTCTTCCGTCTTAAAGAGGTGTCCCGCAAAGAAAGAAGGGATGAAGAGGAAGAGGTTCTTAACCCATTGCCTAACCCGAATGAGCTGAATGACGGATCTCGCATATGAAATCTGACTTTTCATAAGATCTTGGGTCGACCAGGTAGTTGGTGTGCTCCGTGATGTTTCTGTCGTTGTTGTCGTCGTAGTTGTCGTTGTTGTGCCTGTAGATTCCATGCTTCACTTACCAAATATTCTCCAAATCTTTACCAGTGTATAAATGATCCCGCGTTACGAACAGGGATTGGCGCTCGCCTTTCTTCAGGGAGAGCGGATCTTTTGTGAACAATCGCGATAACCAGGCGATCGGCATCAGAAAAACAAAGTATACGATGCTCAATAGAATTCTGGAATTGATCCATCCCAACCCAAGCGCAATCTTGAACCATACCCATTCGATGGCCCGTGCTGCGGGGGGAATAAAGATGGAAACGGCGCCGATCACCACGGCGATCTTGCCCAGCAGCGGGATATCGAAGATCCATCCGAGGGCAAGCATACCTGTAACGATGACGAGAATCGTCTTAAATCTGTCCTGATTTTGCACAATGATTTTCTTAAAAGAGTGTATAAATAAATGGTGCCACTGCTGAGCTGCCACCGATCACGATGAGCACTCCGATGAAGATTAAGAGCAGAATGATCGGTGTTAACCACCACTTTTTCCGTTCTCTTAAGAAGCTGAATAGGTCTCTGACGAAATCCATAAGGTCAAGGGTTATTGGTTTGTTGTATTGTATATTTAATCCAGCGTGAACTCCTCTTTCCAGTTGTCTTTTTCCTGCCACGCAGGTTGTTTTTTCTTTTCGAACAGGTAATTTCCGATGACGAGATAGTCCATTTCGGTACGCATAAAACACCGGTAGGCGTCTTCCGGGGTACAGATGATCGGTTCACCCCGCACATTGAAACTTGTGTTGACGACAACTCCATATCCGGTCAGCTTCTTAAACTCTTGTACCAAGGAGTGGTAAACCGGGTTGGTTTCCCGATGGACCGTCTGTATTCTCGCGGAATAATCGATATGCGTAATGGCCGGCATATCCGAACGCAGGTGATAAAGCTTATCCTTCAGGGAGAAGTTATCATAACCCGCAGGTAGCGGCTTTCTTCTTTTGCAGCATACCGGCTGTACCAACAGCATGTATGGAGAGGACGCGTCATGCTGGAAATATTGCGCGCAGTCTTCGGCAAGTACAGAGGGTGCAAACGGCCGGAACGATTCCCTGTACTTGATTTTAACGTTGAGTTTTCTCTGCATTTCCTCATTGCGGGGATCACCGAGTATACTTCTTCCACCCAGCGCGCGGGGACCAAACTCCATCCGCCCCTGCATCCAGCCAATGACGTTGCCCTCTGATAGCTTCCGGGCGACCTCCTGGCACATTTCCGCCGTGCCTGGAAACCGTTGATACGATGCATCGTATTTCCGTGCCACCATTTCAATATCCTGGTCGCAGTACTCCGGGCCGAGATAGGACCCTTTCATGGAATCGCTGGCGTCAGGTACAGTCCTGTCTTTCCCATAATAGATATGGTACGCGGCCTGTGCGGCTCCCAGCGCTCCGCCGGCGTCGCCTGCTGCGGGCTGGATGAAAATATTTTTAAAGATCTTGGAATTG
>JBARAD010000355.1:0-60557 GCA_049791675.1 Chryseosolibacter sp. | reverse complement strand
GTTCAATCCTTTAACAGCAATCGCGATAAAGCCGGCAAGAATCACCAATCCTGATATGATATAATAGATCTTCCTGTTACCAATGAAATCTATTTTGATATTCCGGAAAAGGTTCTTGGACCACGGGAAAGAGAAGTTAATGATCTTTCCTTTTTTAGTGTAGTGCTCAAATATCAAACGTGTAAAAAGAACTGAAGTAAAAAGTGAGCAAAGAATACCAATGACCAGGGTCACGGCGAAACCATAGATCAAACCTGAACCGAAGATCAACAATACAAAGCCCTTAATGAGCGTCGTAACGTTTGAGTCGATGATCGCAGAGAAGGCATTTTTATAACCGTTGCTAATGGCGGTCTCCATGCTCTTTCCTTCATTCAGATCTTCTTTCACCCTTTCGTTGATAAGTACGTTCGCGTCCACTGCGATCGCCAGCGATAACAGAATACCTGCGATACCTGGTAATGTCAGTGCCGCATTCAATGAAGCAAGTACGCCCAGGAGGAAGAACAAATTCAACACCACCGCCGCATCAGCAACCCAGCCGGCAGTATTGTACGTGGCGACAACGAAAACAATAATGACAAGGAATCCGACGATAATGGAAATCAATCCATTCTGAATAGATTCAGCGCCCAATGTGGGACCGACAACCGTCTCTTCCACAATTACAATAGGAGCAGGTAGTGATCCGGCCTTCAGAATGTTGGCAAGGTCTTTCGATTCTTCATTGGTGAAATTTCCTGAAATGATTGAATTGCCGTTCGGGATTTCAGAGTTAACGTACGGCGCGGAGAATACGAGGTTATCAAGCATGATAGCAATGCGAGAACGCTTTGTGGCGGCCTCTGCAGTCCATTTCGCCCACACTCTTGTTCCAGTCGTGTTCATCGTCATCGACACGGCAGGCTGTGCTTTTTCGTCCAGGTCTGTACGTGCGTTGACAATTGACTCGCCAGTTAATTTGGCTTTTCTGTTTCTGCCAAGGTCAAGGAAATACAGCTGTAGTTTCCCCTCTTCAGAGGCATCAGCGGAATTGAATTTTTCAGGTTTATGGCCCCAGAAGGCACTCACGTTACGGGGAAGTCTGCTTTTTACATCTTCGCGTTTAAAGATCCTGTTGATCGTGGCCGTGTCAGTAAGGTCGTAGCGGAAATAGCCGGGAGGAGAACTCAGTGAAAACAGGGGTGAAATGTTCAGATTCTGCAATGAATCCAATCCCTGCATTGAGCTGTCCGCGGCTGTTTCAAGTGTTTTTTCAAGGTCAGATGTTGAATCACCTGCGGGCTGGTTTGGTGTCAATGCATCTTTTAATGACTGTTCACCTTTGCCGGAAGGCGTTGCGACTGATTTTTCCTTTTGTTCCGCAACGAGCAGGTCATTGATTGCCGTTAAAGATGATTGGATTGTCTGCGCTTCTACCACGTCCCAAAACTCAAGTTTCGCCACACCTTGTAACAATTTCCTTACACGCGCGGGGTTTTCGGCGCCAGGAATTTCCACCTGGATCCTGCCTGTTCCCAAACGCTGGATGTTAGGTTGAGACGTGCCGAACTGGTCAATACGGTTTGTGAGAATGGTTAAGGACCGGTCAATAGCACTTTCGATCTCCGCATCAATGACCTTGATGACATCCTGGTCAGAATCATTCAGACTGATGCGACCAACGGTGGCGGCATTCGCAAAAAGAGGTGCCAGCTTCTTGCCGGCATTGTCTTCACGGTAAGCATCAAAGAACAAGCTGCTGTAACTGCGTTGTGAATTTTTGTGCTGGATCTTGGCTTTATTCAGCGCTTTCAAAAACGCGGAATCCTGACTGTTCCCGCTCAACGAGCGGATGATGTCTATGGGGGACACTTCGAGGGTAACGTGCATGCCGCCCTGCAGGTCAAGGCCCAGGCTGATCTCACTGCTTTTAACTTCCTTGTAAGTAAATTCCTTTAATCCGAGGAAATTATAGACCGGTTTATTCCATACGGAATCCAGGTAAGCCTGTTTCTTCGGAATGCTCACTTCGCCATTGGCGTCTGTTGCGTACGCTGTAGCGTCTTTCTGGACGCCACGCGAGATAAATGTAAACGAGAGGTAGTAGAGACATAGCAGGGTAACCACGATTGTCAATACCGCCACAAAACCTTTGTTTCTCATAAATAGATTATTGTAAATGTTTAGTTGGGATACAGAAAAAATTCAGCTTTCGCCGAAAGAACACTTGTGACAGTGAAAAACTCTAGGGAGCGTTGGGAGAAATAATGACACGAAACATCGTTTCAAAGAAACGATCTGTATGCAAGAGGTCATCTTCTACCTGATTCTCATCTTTATCTTCTTCAAAGAAGATCTCAAACAGACAATGAGGATCAAGATTCACCTGCAAATGGATCGGGGCAGGTAGCGAAAAAGAGGGAAGGGATATGAAGGATGCGGCATCTTTGCCAGCGGTATTTTCTGCCTGTTCCGTTTTGGCCTTCTCAATATGCCCCGGAGACGCAGGCGGCACAAACTGGGAAAAAGCAATTGCCAAAGCGAGGATGCTTCCAAAGATAAGGGTGGCAAGATGCAATCGTTCCTTTTTCATTTTCTCCGACCGGGTTACAAAACTAGATAAATCGGTGGAAACAACAAATGGCTGGTATCTTTTGATTTGCCGCCGCCTGGAAGCGGGCTTTTTAGTGTCCGAAATGATTTTTCAGGTAAGCGACGAGCTTTTTTACCGCGATGGCCCGGTGGCTGATGAGGTTTTTTTCCGCGAGGGTCATCTCGGCCATGGTTTTAGTATAGCCTTGGGGTTGGAATACGGGATCGTATCCGAACCCCGCCGCCCCTCTGCCGGTTTCAAGGATCGATCCATGGACAATTCCCTCAAAGGTTTTGGTGCTGCCCAGGCCGATCAGCGTGATCACGGTTCTGAAGCGGGCTTTCCTGTTTGGATTGCCTGAAAGATTTTTCAGTAACAAGGCAATATTGTCCTGACTATTTTTTTGTTCACCGGCATACCGTGCCGAAAACACGCCGGGCGCGTCGTTCAAAGCGTCGACTTCGAGGCCGGTGTCATCGGCGAAGCAGGGAAGGTGGAAACGCGCGTGTACATATTCCGCTTTTTGAAAAGAGTTTCCTTCCAGCGTGCTTGCTGTTTCAGGCAACTCTTCGGTGCAGCCTATTTCGTCAAGGCATAAAATGCGGAAATCAGGCTCGATCAGCGGCCTGATTTCCGAAATTTTATGCTGATTATTAGTTGCAGCTACGATTTGTATAGGTTGATCCAACTTTAGTAACGCCTACGTGAAAGATTAAATTAGCATTGCTGGGTATCTCCGGGCTGATTCCGTAATATCCGTAAGCGAGACCCGATGGAATGTAAAGGGTTGCAGAATCACCGACGTCAAGCAACGGAATTCCTATCTTCCAGCCATCGATCACACTGATCAGCGGGAAGGATACATTTGCTCCTTTGTCAAACTCAGTGCCTGTGCTCATCAGTTTGCCCGAATAGTTTGCAGTCACACAGCTGTCGATCGTGGGTCTTTTTCCTGTCGAATCGCGATGGATCACGTACCGGATAAATCCATCGACATCTTTCGAAGCTGAAATATTATTGGATGCCAGGTAACTGTCAATGGCTGCAAGATCTTTCTGCAGCTGATCATTAAAATCCGGTATATCATCCGTTTCATTCATCATGCACGAAGCCACTATGAAAGGAACAACTGCCAATAAACCGATAGCGACTCTCATTAACCCTGTTTTCATATTTTATTTACATTATTTACACGATCTCGTAGCCTGATCAAATTCACTTTTCACGTCAAGCAGGGTGACATTAAAGATTAGAATGGCATCAGGAGGAATGGCTCCGGGATAACCCTGAGGGCCATACGCAAGCTTTGACGGAATATAGAACGTTGCTGAATCACCTTTTCCAAGCATCGGGATGCCGAGTTTCCATCCTGCGATTACGCCGTTGAGCGGGAATGCGATTTTTTCAGCCTGATCGAACACTTCACCGGTTTTCAGGAACCTGCCTTTGTATTTCACTTCAACGCAGTCGTCGATCGAGGGTTTTTTGCCACTGCCTGTATTGTGGATAATGAATTGCAGTCCGCTTGTATCCTGGCTTGCAGTGAGATTTTGACCGGAAAGATATTTTCCGATTTCCTCTGTGTCTTCATTGAATTTTTTCGCCTCCCGTTTTTTGAACAACGCTTCGCGGGCTTTCATGAATTCATCCACTGACATGATGTCCTTGACTTTTAGTGTATAGGTAACAGAAAGCGTTGTATCAATCTGCGGTGGTACGGGTGCACCCACAACGTCATTAAAGAAGTCGTTTACACTCAGCACTGTTTTCACACTGTCACCGATAGAAAGTGAGCGGAACATTTGCGTCATGCCGTCTTCATTTGCCAGCTGTGTGGAGTCTGCGATTTTTGTTGCAGCGGGAATGCCTTCGGTAAAGGTTTCACCCCAGACAGAATCCTTGGAATCTCTCAATTCGTAATCGAACACCAGCACTTCCTCTGTTTTGGGATTTACTCCGTCACCGGCTTCAATGATTGTATATTTCAATCCACTGGGAGTCTCTTTTTCATTTTTGCAGGCGACCAATACCGTGAGCAGGCCAATAAAGGCGTAATTGTATTTATTCATTTGGTATGTTGTTTTAGACAATGTTTGCGGTATAAAAGTTGTAAACAGGTAAAAAATTAATCTGCGAGAAGTTCATTTTTATAGACTGGCAGCAAGTCGAGGAATTTTTTCAGAGTTTCGTCAAAACTGAGATTTGTCTGTCCGCCTGCGGCATTTTTGTGACCACCACCCTCGAAATGTTTTCGGGCGAAGTCGTTGACGGAAAAATCTCCGAGTGAGCGAAATGAAAGTTTTACATTTTCTTTCCGCTCTGAGATCAGTACGGCAAGCCGGACGCCTTTCACGGACAATCCGAAATTGACAAGGCCTTCGGTATCTCCCGTTTGCGAGCTAAACCGTTTCAGGTCTTCGGTCCTCAGTGCGATATAAGCTGTGCGGTATTCCGGAATGACATTCAGTTTTTCATGCAATACATACCCCATCAATCTCATCCGCTCCAGCGTATTGGTGTCGTAAATCAACTTGCTCACCATCGTGGGATCCGCACCATGCTGCACCAGCGCAGCAGCCGTTTCAAATACTTTTTTCGTTGTATTTGAATGCCTGAATCCACCGGTATCAGTCATCACGCCGGCGTACAGGCAATTGGCAATGGGAGCATCTATCTTGTCTTCATCACCCAATTCACGGATCAGGTCAAAAACGAGTTCAGCAGTGGAAGCAGCCTTTGTGTCCCACTGAACGAAATCGGCAAAATCTTCAGGCTCCAGATGGTGGTCTATCAAAACCTTTTTTGCTGGCGACCGGCCCACCATTTCTCCGAGTTCATTTATTCTCTTTAGACTGGAAAAATCGAGGCAAAAGATAAGGTCGCTGCTGTTGATCAGCCTTTGGAACTCGTCAATTTTGTCCTTGCTGAATATCAGCACGTCTGAATTTCCGGGCATCCAGCTCAGGAAATCTGGATAATCGCTCGGTGTGATAACAGTAGCCGAGTGATTTTCCTTCTTTAAATATCCAACTAATCCCAACGAGGAACCAAGCGCATCCGCATCCGGTTTGAAGTGGGTGATGACCAGCACTTTCCGGGGAACGGTTAAAAGATCCTTAAATTCCAGAATGTTATGCATGGCCCCTAAAGCAAATGAGGGGCAAAAATGGTAAAATTTTTCAAAGTCTCACGGATATTTTCCCAAGGGTTCTCCTGAAACTGCCACACTGTGGACTTTTTTTATATTTTTGCCGCAAATTATAAGTGAATCAAGACTATATGGCAGGAAACAGAACATTTACGATGCTAAAACCCGATGCAGTCGGGGCCAACAATACAGGTGCAATTATAAAAATGATTGAGGAAGCTGGCTTCAGGGTGATTGCGATGAAAAAAACCCGCTTGACGAGAGAGCGGGCCGGACAATTCTACGCAATCCATAAAGAGCGGCCGTTCTATAATGATCTTTGCGAATACATGTCATCGGGCGCCATTGTGCCAATGATATTGGAGAAGGGCAATGCAGTAGAAGATTTCCGCAAGCTTATTGGTGCGACAGACCCCAAGAAGGCTGAAGCCGGAACGATCCGTAATCTTTTTGCCAAGTCTATCGAGGCAAATGCGATCCATGGTTCGGACAGCGATGCGAATGCGGAAATTGAAGGAAGCTTTTTCTTCTCAAATCTTGAGCAATACTAGAAATCAAGCTAACACGGGCCATCGGCCCGTGTTTTATTTCTAACCGAATAAACCCGGCGCCTTGGTGGCGGGTGGAATGATTTTCAAATGTTTGTAAGCAAGTTCGGTAGCCTCTCTTCCGCGGCTGGTGCGTTTGATGTAACCTTCCTGTATTAAAAAAGGCTCATACACCTCTTCTATTGTCTCGGCCTCTTCTCCCACGGCAGTGGCAATTGTCGTTAACCCTACGGGGCCGCCTTTGAATTTTTGAATAATGGTGAGCAGAATCCGGTTGTCCATGTCATCCAGACCATTTACATCCACATCCAGGGCATGAAGCGCCAGCTGCGCAATAGCCTTGGTTATTGTCCCATCACCTTTGATCTGCGCAAAATCCCGGGTACGCCTTAACAAATTATTGGCAATGCGGGGAGTGCCGCGGCTGCGTCTTGCAATCTCAAACGCTGCATCTTCATCAATCGGCGTATTCAAAATGGACGCGGATCGTTTGACGATCTTCGTCAATAATACCGCATCGTAATATTCCAGGCGCGCGTTGATCCCAAACCGCGCGCGAAGCGGTGAAGTCAATAATCCCGCGCGTGTGGTAGCGCCAATGAGTGTAAATGGATTCAGCCCAATCTGAACGGTGCGCGCATTCGGACCCGAATCGAGCATGATATCGATTCTGAAATCCTCCATGGCGGAGTACAGGTATTCCTCTACCACGGGATTCAGACGGTGGATCTCATCAATAAAGAGTACGTCATGCGATTCAAGGTTGGTCAGCAAGCCGGCAAGATCGCTTGGTTTATCCAATACAGGTCCGGAAGTGATCTTGATACTCGACTGCAACTCGTTGGCGATGATGTGAGAAAGCGTTGTTTTACCCAGGCCAGGAGGCCCATGAAGCAGTACGTGGTCAAGCGATTCTCCCCGCTGTCTGGCGGCAGACACAAACACTTTGATGTTGTCGATTACTTTTTGCTGACCTGAGAAATCTTCAAAAGACAAGGGACGCAAAGCCTTTTCAAACTCTTTTTCCGTTGCATTTAATCCTTCACCATCGCCCTGGAGGTAATCTTCTCGCATAAGTCCAATTGATGCACGAAGGTACAAATGAAAACAATACCGAAATATGAAAGCTTGTTTTTAGCAACATTGTTGCATTTGGGGCAATTTCTCTAAATTGCCACCTAAAGATTTCGTTTCCGTGCTTACCATCCTGAGCTTCTTTGTCTTACTCACAACTCCGCTCAAAACGCAAAGCCCTCCTGAGGAGCCCATGGTGATCGAGGGCAAAACAATGGGCACGACATACCGGATCGTGTATTTCGATGATCCGCGTCGCAGGGATTTTAAAGAGGCGGTAGATTCGTTGCTGCTACAGGTAAATAAGGCCATTAATACATATGACCCCACTGCAGAGATATCGCGCTTTAATGAAAGTGAAAAAGGCATCTCAACAGCGCTTCCGTTCCTGTATGACATTTTGAAAAAAGCGCGAAAGATCTTCAGCGCATCCGGGGGCGCGTTTGATCCGACAGTGATGCCGCTCGTGAATGCGTGGGGTTTCGGGCCGGCAAAAGCGTCGCAACCTTCTTCCGGCGATGTTGATTCCATCAAGCGCTACATAGGTTTCGATAAGATCAGCTTCGATAAAAGGAATGTAACCAAAACCGCGAGAAACGTACAGCTTGACATGGGTGGGATTGGTCAGGGTTACGGCGCTGACGTCCTCTGTAAATTTCTTGAGTCCAGGGGGATCAGGCATATGCTGATCGAACTGGGAGGGGAGGGTTTGGCCCTTGGTAAGAATCTGAAAAAAGATCAACCATGGCGTATTGGAATTCTTGATCCCAACGCCACCCTTGATCACCAGTTCTTCAAGGCCTATGTGACGCTTGAGGATAAAGCGTTCACCACATCAGGAAACTATTTCAATTACAGGATCGTCAATGGTCGCAAGTTTGGTCACACCATTGATCCGGTAACCGGATATCCGGTTCAAAATTCGCTTCTAAGTGCTTCGGTGTTTGCACGAGATTGCGCTACTGCGGATGCCTGGGCAACAGCATTCATGGTGATGGGTGTGGAAAAAGCAGTGGCGAAAGTGAAAACGCTGCGGGGGATAGATGCACTCTTCATTTATTCAACGGAAGGCGGGAGTCTGGAAACGTACATCACGCCCGGCATGAAAAAAAATATTATTCTGGAATAATCCGATTGTATGACCTTAAAACTCCTGGTACTTTTTCTGACACCACTGCTATCCGGGTTGCTGATATTTCTGGTCCCCAAAGGAAAGGGGACAAACTACAAGATGCTGCTTGCTTTTGCGGGCGCCTATCTTTTTGCCATCACAGTAATTCACATTCTCCCGGAGCTATATACCCAATCACTGGGTCTTGAACTGATTGGGTTATTCGTACTTATCGGGTTTTTCCTTCAGCAATTGCTGGAATATTTTACCTCAGGCGTTGAGCATGGCCACATGCACACGAATGATCAAGCGCACGCGCACCAACACACGCATCACAATTCTGCGTCTGCCATTGTGTTACTGATCGCGTTGTGCATCCATGCATTTCTGGAGGGCGGAATGTTGGCTGAGCCTTTGGCCAGAGCACCTGTTTATGATACCAATGCAATCTTATTGGGAATTGCACTGCATCGTGCTCCCGCTGCCTTTGCGCTCATGACTGTGTTGGCAATTCAGTTGGGCGCCCGAAGAAAGGCCGTGCCGTATCTGCTGGTATTTTCGCTCGCTGCGCCTGTCGGATTGTGGATCAGTACATTGCTCACGCAGCAAGATATACTGTCGTCAACTGGCCTGATGTATCTGTATGCCCTTGTATCCGGGAACTTCCTTCACATATCGACCACCATCGTCTTTGAGAGCAGCCCCGGCCATAAATTCAACGCCCAAAAAATGGCGGTTACCATTTTTGGGGCACTGGTAGCAGTGGCTGTGGAATTTGTAATCTGAAGGTGATGACGCTTCGGGACCGATCACCCGGATCCTTATCTCAAGTTAACTGAAGGTCGATAAGATAATTATCTGCCATCCCTGAAAACAGGGACGACCTGCTGAATTTCTTTTCGATCCTATTCAATCTCAGCAGCCACCGTTTCTTAACAGAGAAGAAGCGCTCGAGATAGGCTGGAGGAAGGGCCACTCCAATGGGTTGCAGGGAGACCAACCGGAATGAGTTCTTGGACCATTGGGTAATCTGCGATGGATGGTAATACCAGGTTTTCACATTGGGTCCGTGTACATCGCTCAGAGCCTCTTTGGAGGAAAATCTCCGAAAGGCTTTTTTAAACTGAAATCTCAGCAGAAAGAAGATGGTTTCCCAGGCGCAGAATTTCGGCATGACAACGCCGACAAACCTCCCGCCAGGGTTGAGAATTGAGGGTAGCTTTTGAAGCAATGTCTGAAGTGATTCGGGATTGATACAATTGATACCGCCGAAGTTGGAGAAGATGAGGTCAAACTTCTTATCGAAAAGGGTTTCATTAAAAGTATCGAGATCCAGGAAGTGCGAGCTGATCTTGTTTTGCATCGAACATTGCTCAGCCTTTTGCTGGGTGATCTTCAGCATTTCTTCCGAAATGTCGGTAGCGACAATATTAAATCCGCCTTCACCAAACAACACTGCATCTTCGCCGGTTCCACAATTAAGTTCAAGCATCTCAAAGCCCTTCAACTCGGGCAAAACACTTTCAATGTATTTCCAGACCCTTTTGCGTTGTAATTGTCCTAAGGGGCTCCTGGCGAATACGGAGTCGTAAGAAGAAGCGATATGATCGAAAGGCATGCCCATCTCTAATGCAGGTTATAATTCTCTAAAATGTCACATACTGGGAAATGGTGCAGGTATATAATAACATGAGGAAAGAGACAACCAGAATTCCTTAGAATTCATGGGCCCGAGGTCTTTTAGGCTTTCAAATTATTATCACCAGTTTTTTTCCGGTAGGTCCTGTGGACATAACGATTTAGCTGCCGATACTTCCGTTTTGAACGTTAGGCTGATCATCGCCAAACCATCTCAAATTGTCCTAAGGTGGTCCCTTTCAACTAATCATAAAATTCTATGCCGTATTGTGCATTGCAGGCTCTTTTTCGGCATTCTGTATTAATTCCGGAACAAGTTGATGAGGTGCCCGATACCCGATAGTTTTTTCGGGTTAGAAACGCAGGGAATGCCGATTACCTTCCTCCGATGCCTCGCATCCAAAAGACTAAAATTTGTTCAGAGTCGGCGGTCAGTCAATTGCAAAACCAACTTGCTCATTCATTTGCACGCCGAAACGTTTAGGGTGTTATGGCCGTGGCGCGCGACCATAGGGCGCCGGCAATGCTTTCATAAAATTGCAACCCTCTTCCTGGAAATATGCAAGGCCTCCCGTCCGCTCATCAGCGCCTCAGCGCATAATCATTGATGTGGGAAATATTTTTCATAGTGATCTGATCAGCTCGAACGCTCGTGCTGCTGCTTTTGATTTTTTTCGGTACGCCGGAAAAGGGCAACTTCGTAAGGGGAGGAGCAGGGCAGGAAAGGGTTTGATGCACTGCTTAGTATGAAATCTGCCAGATGAAAGGAAAATCGTAAGAACGGCGCGAAAGAAGGGCAGCCTGTAAAAGACAGGTTTCGAGCGGGCCCGGAGCCTTCCGGTAGCCCCTTCTCTTGAAACGGACATAAAAGAATTTGATTTTTTCTGAAAACAATTCAATATTATCGCCCTGAATTTTTGATTGCCATAAAGAGACAAAGAGCGTAAGTTGCGTTTATTTTGCCCTCGTGAGATCAAATTGCAGTAATTTGTCCCGTGCCTGAAATCGAATAACTAAACAGCCAGATTGACCATGAAAAGAATTGAATCCGTCCAGGATTATCAGGAAGCTTACAAGAAAAGTATTGAACACCCGGAAGCGTTTTGGGCTGAGATTGCAGAAGATTTTCAGTGGCGGAGAAAGTGGAACAAGATCCTGGAGTGGGACTTCAAAAAGCCGGAGATCAAATGGTTTTCAGGCGCTAAGCTTAACATTACGGAGAACTGCCTTGACCGCCACCTGAGAGAGCGGGGCAATCAGACAGCCATCATTTGGGAGCCGAATGATCCAAAGGATGCTGCAAGGCACATTACCTATAAACAACTTCATGAGGAGGTGTGCAAGACGGCCAACATGCTCAAGGCCCAGGGGGTAAAGAAGGGCGACAGGGTATGCATCTATCTGCCTATGATTCCGCAACTCGCATTTACAGTCCTCGCGTGCGCTCGTATCGGGGCGGTTCATTCTGTCGTCTTTGCAGGTTTTTCTTCTCGATCTCTTTACGACAGGATTACCGATGCCGGATGTAAAATTGCCGTTACGGCCGATGGCGGGTTCCGCGGCGCGAAGACGATCGATCTCAAGGGCATCCTCGATGAAGCTTTGGAGAAATGTCCGATGGTCGAGAAAGTGGTCGTGGTTCAGCACACCAAGACGGAAGTTGTAATGAAACCGGGCCGTGATGTGTGGTGGCATGAGGAGATCGGTCAAGTAGATGGGCAATGTGAGGCGGAAGAGATGGATTCCGAAGACATGCTTTTCATCCTGTATACCTCAGGCTCTACGGGCAAGCCCAAAGGTATGGTACACACGTGTGGAGGTTACATGGTTTACACGAATTACACTTTTCGCACGGTATTCCAGTATCAGCCCGGGCAGGTATTCTGGTGCACAGCGGATATCGGATGGATCACAGGACACTCATATATTCTTTACGGACCGCTGTCAGCCGGAGCAACCACCGTGATTTTTGAGGGCGTACCCTCATGGCCCGATTGGGGCAGGTTCTGGGAGGCCATCGAAAGACACAAGGTTGACATATTTTATACCGCCCCGACGGCGATCCGTTCATTGGAGAAGGCGCCCCTCAGTTTCGTTGAGAAGCATAATCTTTCATCTTTGAAGGTGCTCGGTTCTGTGGGTGAACCCATCAATGAAGAAGCGTGGCATTGGTACGACAAGAATATCGGAAAAGGAAAATGCCCTATTGTTGACACGTGGTGGCAAACTGAAAATGGCGGGATCATGATTTCTCCGATCGCCAATGTTACGAAGTTAAAGCCCGCGCACGCCACCTTGCCTTTACCAGGTGTTCAACCGGCCATTATGAACGAAAGCGGTCTGGAGGTAGAAGGGAATAAAGTGGAAGGCAAGCTTGCCATTAAATTTCCATGGCCCTCCATCGCGCGGACAATCTACGGAGATCATCAGCGGTTCAGGGAGACATATTTTTCTACGTTTCCCGGGAAGTATTTCACAGGAGACGGATGCAAGCGTGATGAAGACGGCTATTACAGGATCACGGGACGTGTGGATGACATCATCATTGTTTCGGGTCACAACTTGGGGACAGCGGAAATCGAAAGTTCAATTGATGAACACAGCGCTGTTTGCGAAACGGCCGTTGTGGGCTTTCCGCATGACATCAAAGGCCAGGGCATTTACGCCTTCGTGATTTGTTATGAAAAACCAACCGAGGAGGATAAACTGAGGAAAGAAATTCTCGAGTCGGTTTCGAAAATGATCGGACCTATCGCAAAACCTGATAAGATCCAGTTTGTAAGCGGGTTGCCGAAAACACGTTCTGGAAAAATAATGCGCAGGATTCTAAGGAAAATCGCCGAAGGCGATACTGATAACCTTGGGGACACATCTACATTGCTGGATCCAGCAGTTGTAGATGAGATCAAGGCCGGTGCTTTATAAGCGCCGCCTGATCCCATAAAATCAGCAATTAAAAGACTTTATCATGCATCGTGTAAAACAGGTCAGGAAAGTAATTAGCTTTGTTGATCTGTTGGTTTTCAACTGACAACAAACACCTGCTTCGCGAAAGGTCCGTGAAGTTTATCAAACGTCAGGCTGAGGAAAGATGAGTAAGAATAAGTTGCACGAACCATTTTTGCTGTGCATCATAATAATTGCCTCCCTGCTGGTATTATCGGTTGTTCCAACCTTCACTGTTGAGTCCCTTCGATTTCGTAAGATAAATCTCCTCGCTGATATTGAGATTGAGCACATTGACAGCGTTGAAGTCGCTTTCAAAGATTCTTTGATTGCCAAGCAGGATTCCGTCATTCAACTCGTAAAGGAAACGTGCCGTCCCGGGCTCACATGTATTGAGGATTACAGCGGCGACAGCACCGCGCTTTATAAGTTTTATAAGGCGTTGACCGAGGTAGAGAAATCGAAGAATTCCGTCCGCGTGGCTTTTTACGGCGACTCATTTATTGAAGGGGATGTGTTCTGCGGCAGCTTCCGCGACTCCCTTCAATCCATCTTCGGCGGAAGGGGGGTGGGCTTTGTTCCCATTACTTCAGGAGTGGCGGGATTTCGAAACACGATCAAGCATTCCTTTGACAACTGGCGCACGAGTTCCCTGATCAACCGCACGGATTCGACTGCCGAATACGGTCCTGCCGGATATTGTTTTGTTCCCCTGGATGGAAACTGGGTAGAATACAGGCCTTCCAAGAAAAGATATTTGCGCGAGTTCAATACCGTTAAGCTTTATTACAAGAATTACGAGGCCGCCTCAGTACGCTTCAGCGTTAACAGCGATACCGCGCAAAAGGTAATGCCCCTGAAGAAATCAAACCAGTTGCAGGAATGGGTGTACCGTGGCAAGAATCTTAAATCCATAAAATTCACGTTCGAGCCTTTTGATAGTCTTCGGCTTTTCGGAGCGAGTTTCGAGGATGGCCCCGGGTTGTATGTCGATAACTTCTCGCTTCGCGGAAATTCAGGCATCAGTCTGACTGGGATCAGCAAAAGCATGTTGACAAAGTTTAACAGCTACCGGAATTACAAGCTCGTGATCCTGCAATTCGGATTGAACATGGTGGTGGAAGATTCGCTCAATTACAGAGCATATGTACGCCGGATGGTGCGGGTTATCAACAATCTTAAAAAGTCCTTCCCGCAGGCAAGTTTTCTTTTGATGAGCGTTAGCGACAGAAGTACAAATACCACCGGAAGATTTGAAACCATGAACGCCATTCCCGCCATGCGCAATGCGCAGCGTATGATAGCACAGGAAACCGGCATCGCCTTTTGGGATATGTTTCAGGCTATGGGTGGTGAAAACAGTATGGTCAGGTTTGTTACTTCCAAGCCTGCGCTGGCGGCAAAGGATTATACGCACCTTAATTTTAATGGTGGAAAAAAACTCGCGGGCTCACTGGTGAAGAGCCTTCTATATGGCCACGACGGATACGAGAAAAAATATGCCTCGAAAAAATAACTGCTCATATCACCGGCCAGGATACCTGCAGCTATTCTTTACGTGGTTGGGAATACTGCATTTCCTTGCGTCCGGAAGTGGCTGTGCACAGGGGCAGCGCGTTGATTTCACGTACCCCAGCTACGGCCTGGAAGACGACGCTGAGAATGTCATACAGAATGCAATCCACCTGGAAGGTTTTTTTGAGGGTTTGTATCAACTCCGGCTGGCGAATGACCGCAAGATCAACATTGTGCACATCGGAGACTCGCATGTTCAGGCTGATTATATGACGAGCATCATCAGGCGAAATTTTCACCGCCATTTCGGTAATGCAGGAAGGGGCTTGATCGTTCCTTTGCGTGTAGCCCGCACGAATGAACCGAATAATTTTAAGACTGTTTCTGATTTCCCCTGGACATCCAAGCGATGTGTGTTTCCTGAACAGCCCCTTCCGATCGGGATCGGTGGGGTTACCATCGAAACAAATAAAACCGAAGCGAACCTGCAGATATTCATGAACGATCTTTGGCTGGATTATACTTTTAACAAGCTGACATTGTTCTACGAACGCGATGAGAAAAGTTTTGATTTTTCCGTGCGCGATGATGCCGGCAAGGAACTCGGAAGGATCGATGCGTCTCCCGCGGATTCCACGCACGATTATGCGCAGGTTGCGTGGGAAAATAAGATCAATGCTGTGACGATTCAGCCGGTCAGAACAAATACGGAACAGACAAGGGCGATATTGTATGGTGTCGTTCTGGAGAATTCTGACAATGGTGTTTTGTACCATACCATTGGTGTGAATGGTGCGAAGTACAGGCACTACAGGGAAGCGGAGAAATTTGCCGAGCAAACTGCATTCTTAAATACTGATCTTTTCATCATTTCACTGGGCACCAATGAATCCATTGACTACCCGTACCTCGACAAGAATTTCACAACCCATATGGATGCGCTGCTTTCTTCATTGAGATCAAGTAATCCGATGGCTCAATTCATTTTAGTAACTCCTCAGGAAGCGTTCAGAAACAAGAACAAACCCAACCCGGGCATTGTGACGATACGGGAGCAGATCATCCAATATGCGGTGGAAAACGGACTTGCGTTCTACGATCTCTACCGGGCGACGGGAGGCGAGCATTCGGCCAAACGGTGGACGGAGCATTCGCTGCTCAGCAGTGATGGGATCCATCTGACAAAAGACGGGTATGAATACGAGGGGAATCTTTTTTATCACGCACTAATCAAGGGCTACAATTTATATGTTCCCACTAGACATCCATAAATTCAAACGGCTGTTCTTATACAATGCAGAGGAACCGTTGATCTTCAACAGCGGTCTGTTCCTCTTCTTGTTTACGGCATTTTTATGGGTTTACATCAGTTTAAGTAAAACGCAAAAACCCAAACTGATATTTGTCACGATTTTCTCGCTGTTTTTTTATTATAAATCCAGCGGCGCATATTTCATTCTGCTGCTTTTCGCCACCGCCATTGATTTTACGCTGGCGAAATTGATATACCATTCGAAGGATCCCTGGTATCGCAGGTTTTACATTATTGTCACGCTTGTCGTGAACCTCGGCATCCTCGCTTATTTCAAATACACCAACTTTCTGCTGGATGCTTTTTTCTCCCTCGGCGGCAATGAATTTCAACCGCTGGATATTTTTCTTCCGGTAGGCGTATCGTTCTTCACTTTCCAGTCACTGAGTTATACACTGGATGTTTACCGGGGAAATCTCAAACCCGTGGATGATATTCTCGATTACGCCTTTTTTGTTTCATTCTTCCCTCAGTTGGTTGCGGGTCCGATCGTCCGGGCTGCAGACTTTCTGCCACAGATCCATAAACCTACGATCGTTACTTCAGAAATGTTCGGTCGCGGAGTTTTTCTGATTGGGTGCGGTCTTTTCAAGAAAGCGGTTATCTCCGATTATATCAGTATCAATTTCGTTGACCGTGTCTTTGATGCGCCTGCCCTGTATTCAGGTGTTGAGAATTTGTTCGCGGTCTACGGATATGCATTGCAGATCTACTGTGACTTCTCAGGATATTCCGATATGGCTATCGGGATTGCGCTACTCCTCGGCTTCCGCTTCCCTTTGAATTTTGATTCGCCATACCAGTCGAGAAACATTACGGAATTCTGGCGTCGTTGGCATATTTCCCTTTCGACCTGGCTGCGGGATTATCTGTATATATCCCTGGGAGGAAATCGCAAAGGCGAAGCGCGCACGTATCTGAATCAGATGACCACCATGCTGTTGGGGGGGCTTTGGCATGGCGCCTCCTGGCGTTTTATCATCTGGGGTGCATTGCATGGATTGGCCCTCACTGTCCACAAATTTTACCGTTCCCGGTTTCCGAAACGCGGACGTGACTACAGTGCCTTGAAGAATTTTGGCCGCATTCTTTTAACATTTCATTTCGTTTGCTTCTGCTGGATCTTTTTCCGGGCAGCAAATATCGCTACCGTTGGAGAGCTCCTTCATCAGATCTTTTTCGAGTTTAACCTGGGTCTGTTGTCGGAATTTATATCCGGTTACAAGGTCGTGTTAATGCTCATGGTTGTTGGTTATCTCCTTCATTTTATCCCGAGAGAGGCGGAACAGGCAGCCCAGGAGACCATTACGAGCATGCCGCTGGCAGGCAAAGCTGCCTTTATGATTGCGGTTATCATACTGGTTATTCAAACGAAATCATCGGGCATTCAGCCTTTTATCTACTTTCAGTTCTAAGGGCTTGTTTGTGCCAAAATGGAATACCGTTTTTCCGGAACACGACAATAAAAAAGCCGGTATCGTACCCGGCTTTAAGATGACTTCGACAGTCGTAGCGATTAGTTTAAATCGTAGGAGAACTCTTGTCCGATCATTTTCTTTATTTCATCCCTGGTAAGGGGCTTATTGAAGTAATATTTGATGCCGAGTTCTTTTGCCCGGGCAAGATCATTTGGATCGGCTGAAGAGGTCAGCACTACAATGGTGATGGCATTTTTTTCCGGCAGGTCCATCAGCGCGAACGCCTCAATGAACTCGTAACCATTCATGATGGGCATATTGAGATCCAGGAAAATAATATCAGGGCGCTGAAAATTGCCCTTCTTATACTCTTCAAGGAGTTCCAGCGCCTGCTTGCCATTGAGTGCGAAATGGATTTCGTTGGCGAGACCAAGAGAGGTGATCGTCTTTTCACTCAGGAAATTGAAGATCTTGTCATCGTCCACCAACATTATGTTCTTCTTTCTCATAACCTCTTTTACAATAAAGTAAATTAAAACACGGATTCAATATTAACAAAATCCGGGATTTCAACATTAATTATCGGTGGAATGCCAATAGTCCTGCTGATAGTGCAGTGCTAGCCGCAGTATACCCCACGTTACTTAGTCCCCGCGATCACAAAACCCTGAAACACGAGAAAGCCCCGTAAGAACGGGGCCTTCACTATCTATTTTCGATTTTTTAGCTGCCACAGGCTTCGCACGCGTCTGGATTATCCAGCGAACAGGACATGTCAGCCCGTTTCTGGTCATAATCTGCCGGAGAATGTTCGTATGGCAAACTTTGCTGTGCTTCTTTCGCCATTACACCAGCGGGCTCGGCAACGATGTTCTTGACTGATGCTGTTTCTAAAGCAGGCTCTTTGATCGCCGACTTATCAAGGGTAAACTTGATGGCGTCAGCTGCCGCAGTGGACCGCAGGTAATACATGCCGGTTTTGAGACCTTTTTTCCAGGCATAGAAATGCATGGAGGTCAATTTGCCAAAATTGGCATCTGTAAGATGGATGTTAAGGCTTTGTGACTGGCAAATATAGGCGCCCCGGTCGGCCGACATATCAATGATGGCTTTCTGAGAAATTTCCCAAACTGTTTTGTAGATGTCTTTCAGGTGCTGCGGAATTTCAGGAATGGGTTGTACAGAGCCATTCGTTGAAATAAGTTTCTGGCGCATGTTTTCACTCCACAGGCCTGTGCTGATGAGGTCTTTCATGAGGTGTTTATTGGCTACAATAAACTCACCTGATAAAGTCCTCCGTGTATAGATGTTGGAAGTGTATGGCTCAAAGCACTCATTGTTCCCAAGGATCTGGGAAGTGGAAGCTGTTGGCATGGGAGCAACCAATAAAGAATTTCGCACTCCGTGTTGTTTAACTTCCTGCTTTAATTTCTCCCAGTTCCAGCGACCTGATGACGGTGTAACACCCCACATGTCGAATTGGAAAATGCCTTTGGAAACCGGTGAACCTTTAAAGGTTTCATAAGCGCCGTGTTCCTTCGCTCCTTCCATGGAAGCTTCCATGGCCGCAAAATAAATGGTTTCAAAAATATCCTTGTTCAGGCCGCGTGCCTCTTCACTTTCGAAAGGCATGCGCAGCATGATGAACACGTCAGCCAGTCCCTGAACACCAAGGCCAATCGGTCTGTGGCGCATATTGGATTTGCGCGCTTCTTCGACAGGATAATAGTTGATATCAATTACCTTATTGAGGTTGCGGGTGGCAACTTTAGTTATTTCATATAACTTCTGATGATCGAATTTGCCATCCTCGGTCACAAATTTCGGCAATGCAAGGGATGCCAGATTGCAGACAGCAACTTCATCCGGAGCAGTGTACTCGATGATCTCCGTACACAGATTGCTCGATTTGATAGTCCCCAGGTTTTTCTGGTTCGACTTACGGTTTGCCGCATCTTTATACAGCATGTACGGAGTTCCCGTCTCAATTTGTGATTCCAGGACCTCAAACCACAGATCCTGTGCTTTTACCTGTTTGCGGAATTTATTTTCGCTTTCGTATTTCAGGTATAAGCGCTCAAAATCCTCGCCCCACACTTCGGCCAATCCGGGTGCTTCGTTAGGACAGAAGAGGGACCACATTTCATTGTTCTCCACGCGTTGCATGAAGAGGTCGGGGATCCACAGGGCGTAGAACAGGTCACGCGCCCTCATCTCATCCTTGCCATGATTTTTTTTCAGGTCAAGGAAATCGAAAATATCGGCATGCCAGGGCTCGAGATACACTGCGAAACTTCCTTTGCGTTTTCCGCCGCCCTGATCGACATAGCGCGCTGTCATATCGAAATTCCGGAGCATGGGCACAATGCCATTGGACGTGCCGCCCGTGCCCTTGATATAAGATCCTTTAGCGCGCACGTTGTGGATGCTGAGTCCGATCCCTCCCGCCGACTGGGAGATCTTGGCGCATTGCTT
Organism: Chryseosolibacter sp.; assembly: GCA_049791675.1. Taxonomy (GTDB): domain Bacteria; phylum Bacteroidota; class Bacteroidia; order Cytophagales; family Cyclobacteriaceae; genus Chryseosolibacter. Next base: position 40,797 of record JBARAD010000355.1, on the reverse strand, counting down.
CAAAGTATCATAGATTCCGTCGATGCTATCGTCCTTCATGGTGAGAAGGAAGCATGACGAGAGTTGAGGTTTCGGAGTTCCGGCGTTGAATAAAGTGGGCGTTGCATGGGTGAACCACTTTTCTGACAGGAGATTATAGGTCTCAATGGCTGCGGGAATGTCGTTTCCATGTATCCCAACGGCTACACGCATGAGCATGTGTTGAGGCCGCTCGACGGTTTTGCCATCGATCTTCATCAGGTAAGAACGCTCCAGGGTTTTGAAACCAAAGAAGTCGTAGCTGAAATCGCGATCATAGATAATGGCTTCGTCGAGTTCCGCTGCATGCTCTTTTATGATTTTCCAGGTTTCTTTCGAAATGAGCGGTGCATTCTGACCATTCTTCGGATCCACGTGCTGGTATAACCGTTTCATGGTATTCGAGAACGACTTGCTCGTCACTTTATGCAGGTTTGAAACCGCGATGCGGGCAGCGAGTTTGGCAAAATCAGGATGCCGTGTGGTCAGCGTCGCCGCAATTTCAGCGGCGAGGTTGTCCAACTCCTGCGTGGATACGCCATCATAGAGGCCATTGATCACCTTCATGGCCACTTCTACCGGATTAACGAACTTGGGGTCGAGACCGTAGCAAAGCTTTTCTATCCGCGCGGTGATTTTGTCAAACTTTACTGATTCTCGGTGTCCGTCACGTTTTACTACAAGCATCTTCGAATAAGGGTTGTGTTGTTGAGAAAAAGTTTAAAAAGTGATTGAATGTATTAAAAATCTTCGTTCAATGAAAACTTTGGTGAAGATTCTTTTTCTGTACTGTTCATCACACCTGCTTTTTGATATTCTGCTACCCGTTTTTCAAAGAAGTTTGTTTTTCCTCTTAGCGAGATCATGTCCATGAAATCAAATGGATTAGTAGCATTATAAATTTTTGTGCCAACGAGTTCATTGGTCAGACGGTCAGCTACATACTCGATGTACTGGCGCATCTGCGCAGCGTTCATTCCGATAAGATTAACCGGTAGCGCATCGGTGACAAACTCTTTTTCGATCTCCACCGCATCTTTGATGATCTGAATGACACTTTCTTTGGGAAGTTTGTTGACTACGTGCCGGGTGTAGAGATGGCACGCGAAGTCGCAATGCAGGCCCTCGTCGCGCGAGATGAGTTCATTGGAGAAGCTGAGTCCGGGCATGAGCCCGCGTTTCTTCAACCAGAAAATAGAACAGAAGGATCCGGAAAAGAAAATTCCTTCCACCGCAGCAAAAGCAATCAGGCGCTCCGCGAAACTTCCCCGATCAATCCAGCGCAAAGCCCACTCCGCTTTTTTCTTTACACAGTCCATCGTTTCAATGGCGTGAAAAAGCTTGTCTTTTTCTTTCGGATCTTTTACGTACGTATCGATGAGCAGTGAGTACGTTTCAGAGTGGATATTTTCAATGGCGATCTGAAAACCGTAAAAGAATTTTGCCTCGGTGTATTGAACTTCGGCGACAAAATGCTCGGCCAGGTTTTCATTTACGATCCCGTCACTGGCCGCAAAAAAGGCCAGCACATGGGTAATGAAATGACGCTCGCCATCGTTCAGGTTTTCCCAGTCGCGAAGATCCTGGCTCAGGTCAATCTCCTCCGCAGTCCAGAAGCTTGCCTCGGCCTGTTTATAGTATTTCCAGATGTCATGTTGACGGATCGGAAATAATACAAACCGGTCTTTGTTCTCTCTCAAAATCGGTTCTTCACTCATGGATGCTTGGCTCATAATTACGATAGGTTTAAGGTTAACCAAATATGTAATCAGATAACGGCCTGGGGCCTTACCTGGATTTATATAACAAAATTTTGCCTGGCTTTGAGAATAGAATGAACCTTCTATCCGTGTCAGCGTCAAGTGTACAAATGAAAAAAATGAAAGCCAGAAATCAAAAAGTGGATTTTTGATGCGTTTCGGCCATTTGTGGATAACTTGTGGATCATTTGTGGAATTATAAGTAACTGGAAAATAGCCGTTTAAAAGGTACATGGTTCATCAAAAGCTTCGCCTCCGGTGCCGCCCGCTTTTTGAAATTTTTTTTTTCGAGGTTCGCCCGCGCATCTTTGGGGAGAAAAAGTTAAGGCCAGGTATTTATTTCCGGACTATTTTCTTACCTTTGCAGTCCTATTTTTGAAAAAAGCTATGTACGCAATTGTAAACATTGCCGGAAAACAGTTTAAAGTGGCAAAAGATCAATACATCTATGCCCCCAAATTAGAAGGTGAAGCAGGTTCAGCCGTGAGCTTTGACAACGTGCTTCTCGTCGATAATGGGGATAAGATCGATATTGGCGCCCCCGCTGTTAAAGGACTTAAGGTTTCAGGTAAGATCCTGGAACATGTAAAAGGCAATAAAGTGATTGTCTTTAAGAAGAAGAGAAGAAAAGGTTATCAGGTGAAGAATGGCCACCGCCAGCAGTTCACCAAAGTGCAGATCCTGAATATCGGATAACCCTGCCCCCTTGGGAATTAATGGTTTAACAGTTAAAAAGCATTGAAATGGCACATAAGAAAGGCGAAGGTAAAGTAAAGAACGGTCGCGAATCGGAAAGCAAACGGTTGGGCATCAAAATATTCGGTGGTCAGAAAGTCATTGCCGGCAATATCATTGTCCGTCAGCGCGGCACCAAGCACCACCCTGGAACTAACGTAGGCATGGGGAAAGACCATACCCTGTTTGCCCTCACTCCGGGTGTTGTCGTGTTTAAAAAAGGCCGGGAAAATAAATCATTCGTTTCCGTACAACCTGTAGCTGAAGCATAATTCAGCCTGAACAATATTGACAGAGGCCGGTTTCTTAATGAGGCCGGCCTTTTTTATGCCGCTCCGGTCTTAATCCGGGATTAATTCGCAGATCGGTTTATTTTTGCACGCACATGAAATTGCAGAACGACATCTTATTGAAAGTTGCCCGCCACGTTCCGGCTGAGAGAACCCCGGTGTGGCTCATGCGGCAGGCTGGACGAATTTTGCCCGAATACCGGCGCGTGCGCGCAGCGGCCAAAGATTTCAAAACCCTGGTGAAGACGCCGGAACTGGCAGCGGAAGTAACGATCCAGCCGGTGGATATTCTCGGTGTCGATGCCGCGATCATTTTCTCCGACATTCTTGTCATCCCCGAAGCGATGGGTCTGAATTATGAGATGGAAGAGAAGCGAGGGCCGGTTTTTCCGAAGAAAATATCAGCTACTGCCGATTTGAAATCTCTTCATGTGGCGGAAGCAGATGAACTGGGGTATGTGATCGAAGCGATCAAACTTACCAAACGGCAACTCAATGGGAGGGTGCCGCTGATTGGTTTTGCCGGCGCCCCCTGGACCATATTTTCCTACATGATCGAGGGAAGCGGCAGTAAAACCTTCAGTGTCGCAAAAAAAATGTTGTACACGCAACCAGCCTTTGCTCACCAGTTGCTCGAAATGATTACACAGAGCACGATACACTATCTGAAGGCGCAGATACAGGCAGGCGCGGATCTGATCCAGGTCTTTGATTCATGGGCCGGGATATTAAGTCCCGAACAATACAATGAATTTTCGCTCCCCTATATTTCAAGAATCTGCGACGCTATTCAGGATGTGCCGAAAATTGTTTTCGCCAAGGGAGCCTTTTTCGCCCGGGAGAAGATGAATTCCATTTCGTGTGATGTGGTAGGCCTGGACTGGAATATGGAGATCGAAGAATCCAGGAGGTTGTTACCAAATAAGGTCTTACAGGGTAACCTTGATCCGTGTGCGTTGTATGGATCCTTTGATGACATCCGCAGAGAAACAACGAAGATGCTGAACGCTTTTGGACCCACCGCGCACATCGCGAATCTCGGTCATGGCCTGTATCCGGATACGGAGGTCGACAAGGTGAAATGTTTCATCGATACCGTTAAGTCACATCGCGACAGATAACGAAAGACAAGGCATGCATTGCCTTTACTCGCTCCTCAACGATTTGACGGGATTGGCCATCGCGGCTTTGACGGATTGATAGCTTACGGTAATCCACGAGATCCCCAGCGCCATGAATCCTGAAAGTAAAAATACGCCGGCATTGAGGTCGATGCGGTAGGCGAAACCCTGCAGCCAGTTATCCATGATGTACCAGGAAAGTGGCACGGCCAGTAAAAAGGCGACAATAATCAATTTTGTAAAATCTTTCGACAGCAGGAACACTACGTTCCCCATGCTCGCGCCAAGTACTTTGCGTATACCGATCTCTTTTGTTCGCTGATTGGCGGTATAGGCCGCGAGCCCGAACAGACCCACACAGGCGATCAGGATCGCGAGGCCCGAGAATATACTGAAGATCTCCCCCGCGCGTTTTTCCTTTTCATATTGGGCATTCAGGTTCTCGTCCAGAAACATGTATTTAAAGGGTTGGGCCGGCGCAAAACTTTTCCACAGCAGTTCGATATCCTTGGTTGCCGAGGCAATGTTTTCACCTTTGATGCGGGCGTAAGTATAGGCGGCGCCTCCATTAAAGCTTTCAGTACTCCGGATAGTCAGGGGTGTAACCGGATCGTGCAGTGACTGAAAATTGAAGTCCTTCACGACACCGATGATGGTAAAGTAAGCTGTGGCAGGTCCTTCCGGCGTATTGACCACCTGCTTCAGTTTTTGACCGATGGCATCTGTGAGCCCAAAAGTTTTGACTGCCGTTTCATTAATGATCAGTGAGAGTGAATCATGGGTCTCTTTGCTGAAACTCCGTCCTGCAATAAAGTCGAATCCGATCATCCCTGAAAAACCATCATCAATGGCCATGCTCTTGGTGGTGAGGATCTCGGATGAACCTTCCGAGGTCCATTGCTCGCCGAAAAAATCCGCTCTGCCACCTCCCAACAGGGAAAAGGATCCGGCCGCGCTTTCGACATGGGGCAGACGCTGCAGTTCTTCGATAAAGGTTTCCACCTGGTGGTTTTCAAGCGCGAGAACGCTCTCGACAATCAGTACATGTTCCTTGTTGTATCCCAGCGACTTTTGCTGCATGAATTCCATCTGACGCGCCACCACCAGTGTGCCGGCGATCAGGATGATTGATATCATGAATTGGAATACGACCAGTCCGTTTCTCAGCACGGCTCCTTTCTTGTTGGCGACGAACTTCCCTTTCATCACCAGCACCGGATTAAGGGACGACAGAACAAACGCAGGGTAGCTTCCAGCCAGAACGCCTACCAGGAAAGTGACCAGTACCAAGCCTCCGATCATGGTGCCACTGATATCGAAGCTGAGTTGTTTGCCGGTGAGGTCATTAAAAGAGGGGAGGGAGAGATGAATGATTGTCACTGCTACGAAGGTGGCGAACAGGGTGACCAGCAGAGACTCAAGCAGGAATTGTTTTACCAGCTGCGTTCTTATAGAGCCCATGGTCTTTCTCACCCCTACTTCGCGCGCGCGCTCGGCAGACCTTGCTGTAGCAAGGTTCATGAAGTTGATGCAGGCAATTGCCAGTATGAGCGTTGCGATGCAGATGAGAAAGTAGACGTAATGAATATTCCCTCCGGGTTTCATTTTAGCCTCGAGATGGGTGGGATCGAGATGTATCTTCGTAAGGGGCTGAAGAAAATAGCGGTAGCCATTGCCTTCTTTCTTATAATCGTCCCATGATTTCTGCAGCGCAGTTTCAATCTGTGCCGCGGCATAGGTATCGACCATGTGCGGGAACTTCGCTTCGAGTGCGCCCGGCGAGGCGCCCGATTTCAGTTTGATGTACAGGTGGCTGTTGAAGCCGAGGAAATTCGGCTGGCCGTTGGCGATGAACTGGTCGTCCCATGCCGCCAGAAAATCAAATTTCATATGCGAATTTTCAGGCACATTCTCACACACCGCGCTCACAACGTAATCGCGGTCGAAGATGCGCAACGATTTCCCTATGGGCCGAATGGCCCCAAAGTATCGCGTGGCCGTTTCTCTTGTCAAGACAACGTCCGTCGGTTTTGACAGCGCGGTACTGACGTCGCCTTCGACGATCCTGATGTGGAAGACCTTGAAAAAGTTGGAGTCCGCTGCCATGACGAAATTCTCTTCAAAGACTTTCTCGTCTCCCCGTGCATCCTTGTAACGCACGCCGGTGTTACCAAACGGTCCGCCGACTTTAACCACCGTTTCCACTGCCGGAAAATCTTTTTGAATCACATCGCCGAAAGAATGGGGTACGACGGCGTAATAGGTGGAGTGGTTAGGATACTTACGCTCGAGTGCCAGCTTGTAAATCCTGTCTCCCGACTGATGGAATGTATCATATGAAAACTCATCGGTTACGAACATGACAATGAGGACACAGCTTGCGATGCCAGTAGCAAGGCCGAGAATGTTGATGACAGAATATATTTTCTGTTTGATGAGGCTGCGGAAGGCGATTTTCAGGTAGTTCTTTATCATGATTGTCGGGTTCAGGCAGCAGCTGAATTTACAATCACTATGCCACGATGCAGGTGCGAAAACGGATTCGTTTCGGGGAAATCGGAATGTTTAATGAATGATCTTGTCCGGAAAGGAAATTTCCTGTGCGATAACGAACAGGAAATTCCGCTGCCGGTGCGGGTTAATTTTCCAACATTTTAAGCAATGTTGTCAACCGCGGTTTCAGATTTCTGCGGTCGATAATGAAATCCAGGAAGCCGTGCTCAAGCACGAATTCAGCGCTTTGAAATCCCTTGGGAAGGTCTTTGCCGATCGTTTCGCGGATGATGCGCGGGCCTGCAAAGCCGATCAGCGAGCTGGGTTCTGCAATATTGAAATCACCGAGCATGGCATAAGAAGCTGTTACGCCACCCGTGGTGGGATCGGTAAGCAGGGAGATGTAGGGAACCTTTGCTTTGTCAAGTTGCGCGATCTTGGCGGAGGTTTTTGCCATCTGCATCAGCGAAAAACCGGCTTCCATCATCCGGGCGCCGCCGGATCGCGAGATCATCAGGAAAGGCTTTTTCTTTTTGATGCTGTGATCCATAGCACGTGCAATTTTTTCACCTACGACGGAGCCCATAGACCCCCCGATAAATGTGAAATCCATACACGCGATGGTGACGTCTATGCCATTCATCTTGCCATATGCGGTGCGCACGGCGTCTTTCAGGCCTGACTTCTCCTGCGATTCCTTGATCCGTTTGGGGTAAGGTTTTGTATCCTTAAACTTCAGGGGATCCGCCGGCTCCATGTTGACATCCAGCTCTGTGAATTTGTTGTTGTCGAACAACACTTCAAAATACTCTTCCGACCCGATCCTTACATGGAAATCTTCTTCGGGTACCACATAAGCGTTTTTCTTTAACTCGCGTGTGTGAACGATCTTTCCGGCGGGGGATTTAAACCACAGACCATCCGGCACTTCACGTTTCGCTTCCGTCGGAGTTAAGATTCCTTTATCACTGCGTTTGAACCAGGACATAGTAGAAATTTAAAATTTTAAAAGGCCGCAACCTTTGCGACTGCGGGCATCAGGCCAGATCGATGGATTTGTCGAGGTAGACATCCTGAATTGCGTTCAGGATCTCTACGCCTTCATGCATTGGCCGTTGGAATGCCTTCCTTCCGGAAATCAATCCCATTCCTCCGGCGCGTTTATTGATGACTGCGGTGCGCACGGCATCTGCCAGGTCATTCGCGCCTTTTGATTCTCCTCCCGAGCTGATCATTCCTGCGCGCCCCATGTAACAATTGATCACCTGGTAACGGCATAGATCGATCGGGTGTTCGGAGCTGAGTTCGGTGTAGATTTTTTCGTCGAGTTTTCCGTAACTGCTTCCGCCCGTATTCAGGGCTTTATAGCCTCCGGTGTTTTCGGCGAGTTTTTGCTTGATGATATCTGCCTGGATGGTGACACCGAGGTGATTTGCCTGTCCGGTTAAATCGGCAGAAACATGGTAATCTTTTTCTTTGGTTTTAAAGGCATTGTTACGGATGTAGCACCACAGAATGGTACCCATCCCCAGATCGTGGGCCCTTTCAAAGGCCTCCGCAACTTCCTGTATCTGTCGGGTGGAATTATCCGAACCGAAGTAGATGGTTGCCCCTACGGCAACGGCGCCCAGGTTCCAGGCATCTTCCACAGATCCGAACATGATCTGATCATGTTTGTTGGGATATGTCAGCAGCTCGTTATGGTTGATCTTGACAATAAAAGGGATCTTATGGGCGTATTTCCGCGACATCATTGCCAGTACACCGTACGTTGTGGCAACCGCATTGCAACCGCCTTCCATCGCGAGTTTGATGATGTTTTCGGGATCGAAATAGATGGGATTTTTCGCGAAAGATGCTCCTGCGCTATGTTCTATCCCCTGGTCTATGGGCAGAATGGAGAGGTACCCTGTATTGGCCAGGCGGCCGTGGCCGAGGAGGGATTGAAGGCTCCTCAGTACCTGCGTGTTTCTGTTGGAGGGGCCGTAGATCCGGTCTACATAGTCCGGACCCGGGGTGTGAAGGAGCTCTTTCTTAACGGTCTTGCTCTGGTGCTTCAACAGCAATTCAGCGTCTTTGCCCAGCAGCTCAACAATATTTCTTGCCATTCTCTTAAAATAAGTTTCTGAGGGAAGGTGACAAAGTTATCAATTATTTAATTGTATGCTAATTCGCAGTAAACCCGCATTTGAAACCCGAAACGGGTAGTTTAAATTGCTGGTTCGCCGACCGGTAGAAACTAAAAAACCATCCTGATGGGTTCAGAATGGTTTGAAAAAAGCCGGAGCCTTCTAAATTTTTTCCTTGATGCGGGCAGCCTTGCCGTGTCTCCCTTTCAGGTAATTAAGCTTCGCTCTGCGAACCTTACCATGTTTCAGAACTTCGATCTTATCGATGAAAGGCGATACCGTGGGGAAGATACGCTCTACACCAACTCCGTTTGAAACCTTCCGGACTGTAAATGTTGCGCCATTGCCTTCGCCGCGGCGTTGTATAACAGTACCCTGGAATTGCTGCACCCTTTCCTTATTACCTTCCTTGATCTTAACGTGTACGTTAATCGTATCTCCGGGTTTGAAATCGGGCAATGCTCCGCGCTCCTTGGCAAACTCCTTCTCAACAATTTTTATTAAATCAGCCATAAATCCGATGGTTTTTGAAACGGACTGCAAATATAGGAAAGAGCAATGAGTTGGCAATAGAAGGCGGTGAATTTCAATGAATTTCTATACCCCATCCAGAAGATGAGGGCGTCTGAACCGCGTTCTTTCAACAGATTTGTCGTGCCTCCATTCCTCAATCTTCTTTTCATGACCTGAAAGCAGCACTTCCGGCACGCGCCAGCCCCTGTATTCCGCCGGCCGCGTATACACCGGGGGTGCAATCAGATTGTCCTGGAAGGAATCACTCAGCGCGGAGGTTTCATCCGACAATACCCCCGGCAAAAGCCGGATAACAGCATCCGAAATCACGGCGGCGGCGAGCTCGCCTCCGGACAGGACATAATCGCCAATGCTCATTTCCCGGGTCACAAGATGTTCGCGAACCCGCTCATCCACTCCTTTATAATGACCACACAACAAGATCAGGTTTTTCTTCAGGCTCAACTGGTTCGCAATGGATTGGCTGAACCGCTCCCCATCAGGGCTCATATAGATAATGTCATCGTACTGTCGCCTGGAAGTCAACTCCTGAAGACACCGGTCGATCGGCTCAATCATCATTACCATGCCGGCGCCACCGCCATATGCGTAATCATCCACTGACTTATGCCGGTCTGTCGCATATTGCCTTAAATCGATGATATTCACCTCGACCAGGCCTTTCACCTGTGCCCTTTTCAGGATGGAGTCAGAAAAAGGGCTTTCTATCAATCGCGGAAGACAGGTGATGATGTCAATATGCATGCTGAATAAAGTTTGTCGGTTTTCGGATGACCAGGCTGCAGACCAAACAACATTAGTTACTGGACCGCGACTATATATCCAGGAAACCCTCGGGAAGTGTCACGGTGATCTTTTTGCGTGTCTTGTTGACACTGTCGACAAAAGGACCGTTCACGGGAACAAGGATTTCTTTTCCCTGAAAGTCAATGGACAACAGTTTATTGGGCCCGGCCTGGATAACTTCGGTAATTTTTCCCAGCGATCCCTGCGCGGTATCGAAGACTTCAAAACCGATGATTTCATCATCATAGAAATCGCCCCGGCCCGACTTCGGACGGGATGCCTTGGGCAGGTATAGCGACGATTTTGAAATATCCTGAGCTTGTTCGGGTGTATTGACATCTTCGAGCTTCAGGAATGCCTTGTTCCCTTTCAGCGAAATGCCCTGGACAAAAAAAGGTAACAGCCGTTCCTTTACTTCAACAAAAATCGTTTCAATGGCATTGAAGTCATCCGGCGCCTGCGGGTCCAGTGAAATGGTCACCTCGCCTTTCAACCCGTGAGGTTTCATGATGAATCCGATCTTGTAACAGCTGTCTATTGTCATGTATGCTTATTCAAAACAAAAAATGCCAACGCAGACGCATTGGCACTTTTTCTGAACTCCTTGAAAATCTTATTCTGCCTTTGCCTCGGTAGTAGCCTCCTCTGCAGGAGCTTCCGCACCTTCAGCAGGTTGGGCAGCAGCAGCTTCAGCAGCAGCCGCTTTCTGGCGGATAGCTTCCGCACGTGCTTCCCTGATTTTGGTTTCGGCTTCCTTACGGGCCTTGGCCTGGGCTTGCTTGTCCTGCGCGAATTTGTCAGTTGTAGCCTGAACTTTGGCTTCTTTGGACTTCTGCCACTCTTCCAGCTTCTTGTCGGCCTGGTCTTGTGACAAAGCACCTTTGACCACCCCTATCTGAAGGTGTTTCTTCATCATGATGCCCCTGTGAGACAACATTGCCTTGACAGTATCAGAGGGCTGTGCGCCCTGCATCAACCAATGAAATGCGCGATCATTGTTCAGTTCAATTTTCGCAGGAACTGTCATCGGATTGTAAGTACCTAATTTCTCAATAAAGCGACCATCACGTGGTGCCCTGGCGTCAGCGACAACAACATCGTACATCGCCAGTTTTTTGCGGCCTCTGCGGGCCAGTCTGATTTTTACCATTGTTTGTAAATTTTGTGGATCTCGTCCATTTTTTAGGAGCGCAAAGATACGTGTTTTTTTGCCACTGTCAACTATCCAGCCCCGCTTTAAGACCGGAAAATCGGGCTTTATTGAAGTATTCGTCTATGCGGTTACGAGGTTTTTTTTATTTACAACACGTTTTCTACCTTTACAGGCTCACTTTAAAACCATGGATAAGTATTCCTATATTTCAAATGCGGAAGTTGGTTATGTAGACCAACTTTATCAAAATTATAAAAAGGATCCGTCCTCAGTGGACGTAACCTGGCAGAAGTTTTTTGAAGGGTATGACTTCTCTGCCCAAAGACATGGAGAGAACGGGGGCCAACCTCCTGTGGTAGAGGAGACACTCTCCATAAAAGAGACACAGGTCCGCAACCTGATCTTCTACTACCGTTCTTTCGGCCACCTGGCGTCGAAGACAAACCCGGTACGCGAAAGAAGAAATCACAATGTAAATTTTGATCACAAATCCGTTGGCCTGACGGATGCTGACCTCGATACAGAGTTTGATGTAGCCTCGGAGATCAGCATGGAACGCACCACGCTGCGCAAAATCATTGAGAAGCTGAAGTTTCTTTACCTCGGCCCTGTGGGCTGGGAATTTAACTTCATCGGAAATGATGAAGTGCGGAAATGGCTCATCGAGCGATGCGAGAAAGACTATTATTCGTTCAACCCTTCCCAGGACGAAAAGAAGCGCGTGCTGGCCAAGTTGAACGAAGCCGTTGTTTTTGAGAACTTCCTGCACACAAAATTCCTCGGGCAGAAGCGCTTTTCGATCGAAGGAGGTGAAAACACCATTCCCGCATTGCAAACTATTATTAACCGCGCCGCAGACCTTGACGTAAAGGAAGTGGTGATTGGTATGGCACACCGCGGCCGCTTGAATGTACTTTCTAATATTCTCGGAAAGACCTACGAGCAGATCTTCACGGAATTTGAGGGCAATGTAAATCCTGATCTGACCATGGGAGACGGCGATGTGAAATACCATCTCGGATACTCCAGTTTCATTACGTCCCAGTCAGGTAAAAAGATCTACGTAAAACTGACACCCAACCCTTCGCACCTTGAGGCGGTCGATCCGCTTGTGATCGGTTACACCCGCGGACAGATAGACGATGAATATGGAGGACGGTTAAAGGATGCGATGGCGATCCTTATCCATGGAGATGCTGCCGTCGCCGGTCAAGGCGTGGTATACGAAGTGGTGCAGATGTCAGGCCTCCAGGGTTACACCACCGGAGGTACCATTCACTTTGTGATCAACAACCAGGTGGGCTTTACGACTGATTATGATGATGCCCGCACCAGTATTTATTGTACGGACATTGCAAAGATTGTCGATGCCCCTATTCTGCATGTGAACGGGGATGATGCCGAGGCGGTAACTTTTGCGGCTAACCTCGCCGTTGAATTCCGTCAGAAATTCGGCAAGGATATTTTCATTGATCTTTTATGTTACCGCCGCCATGGCCACAATGAAAACGATGAGCCGAAATTCACCCAACCCAAACTCTACAACCTCATCGCGAAACACCCTAACCCGCGGGAAGTATATGTCAAAAAACTGGTAGAGCGTGGGGATGTGGATGCCGCCCTTGCGGATGAAATGGACAGGAAGTTCCGCAAACAATTACAGGACAGGCTTAATGAGGTGAAGCAGAAGCCCCTTCCTTACAAGCCGCAAAAGATTGAAGCGGAATGGGAGAAGCTCCGCAGGGCCGAACCACAGGATTTCGATCAGTCGCCAACCTCTGGAATAAAACAGGATGTAATCGATAAAGTAGGGAAAGCCATCACCTCCATACCGGAAGGATTCAAGCCGATCAAGCAGATTGAAAAATTATTGAAAGACAGAAAGGCCGCGTTCTTTGAAGCAAAGATGTTGACATGGGCTGACGCAGAACTGCTGGCTTATGGTTCGCTGCTTACAGAGGGCGTTCCCGTAAGGATGTCGGGCCAGGATGTGAAGCGCGGCACATTCTCTCATAGGCACGCATATTTCTTTGACGCAAACACGAATGCTCCCTACTGCGGTCTTGATCATATCGAACGCGGTCAGAACAAATTTCATATTTATAACTCGCTCCTTTCGGAATTCGGGGTGCTGGGTTTTGAGTATGGCTACGCGATGGCTACACCCCACGCCCTGGTTCTATGGGAAGCCCAGTTTGGCGATTTCGTGAATGGTGCCCAGGTGATGATTGATCAGTTCATCTCCAGCGCTGAATCCAAATGGCAGCGTATGAATGGACTCGTGATGTTGCTTCCTCATGGATATGAAGGTCAGGGTCCTGAACACTCCAGCGCCAGACCTGAAAGATTTTTGCAGCTTTCCGCGGAGTACAACATAGTAGTCTCCCATCCGACGACGCCTGCTAATTTCTTCCACCTTTTAAGAAGGCAGGTGATCTGGCCATTCAGAAAACCATGCATTGTGCTTTCGCCGAAATCGCTCTTAAGACATCCATCGGTCATTTCTGCGATGAAGGAATTTACGGAAGGATCTTTCCGGGAGGTCATCGACGACGAGAACGTGCAGGCCAAAGACGTCACACGCCTGGTATTGTGCACCGGAAAAATATATTACGATCTGCTCGAAGCACAACTTAAGAAGAAAGTCAAGGACACGGCGCTCGTAAGGATCGAGCAGCTGCATCCATTCCCGGAAAAGCAGGTAAAGGCAATTTTGAAAAAATATAAGAGTGCAAAAATCGTCTGGGTCCAGGAAGAGCCTGCGAACATGGGCTACTGGTCTTACATGCTGAGGGCGCTGCCGAAGGTTGATATGGAGTTGATCAGCCGCAAGGCGAGCGCATCTCCATCGACAGGATATTCAAAGATCCACAAGATCGAACAGGAAAAAATTATCAATCAGGCATTCACAATCTAACCTAACATCATTTAAAATTTAAATCATGGGAATTCAGGTAAAAGTCCCCGCCGTAGGCGAATCTATTTCGGAAGTAACCATTGCCAACTGGTTGAAGAAGGATGGAGATGCTGTCAAGCTTGACGAGGTCATCGCAGAGCTCGAATCTGACAAAGCAACTTTCGAGCTGACAGCACAAAGTGAAGGCATTTTGAGGATTATCAAACAAAAGGGAGATACTGTTCCGATCGGTGAGGTGATTTGTGAAATTGAAGCTAACGGTCAGGCTGGTGCACCCAAAGCGCCACCGGTGGCGGAATCAAAGGATGCGGGCAAAGCCGCGGTGCCGGCAACTGCTTCCGCTCCCAAGGCTACCGGCACAGTGAAGGAGATGAAGGTTCCCGCTGTCGGAGAATCCATCACGGAAGTTACGATTTCCACCTGGCTGAAAAAAGATGGAGATGTTGTCCGGCTCGACGAGGTCATCGCCGAAGTGGAATCTGATAAGGCCACCTTCGAGCTACCTGCTGAAGCGAACGGCATTCTGCGCATTGTTGCGAAGGAAAACGAAACGCTTCCCATTGGCGGGTTGATATGCCGCATCGAGGTTATGGAAGGATTGCCCGCAGCAGCGGGGAAACAGGCCGCGGCTGCTCCGGCAGAAAGCGCCGCGAGAACTGACAAATCTTATGCGGCGGGTCACCCTTCGCCTGCAGCGGCGAAGATCATCGAGGAGAAAGGTATGACTGCCGCGCAGGTGGCCGGTACCGGAGTGGGTGGAAGGATCACCAAGGAAGATGCACAAAAAGCACAGGCCGCACAGCCTGCGGAATCAAAGCCCAAAACGACCGCACCTTCGGGTCCCCCGGTAATCAGCGACGGACAAGCCAGAAACGAGCGTCGTGAAAAGATGTCTTCGCTGAGAAGAACCATCGCAAAAAGACTTGTCAGCGTAAAGAACGAGACTGCGATGCTTACCACTTTCAACGAGGTGGATATGAAGCCTGTCATGGATCTGCGCGCGCGTTATAAAGACAAGTTCAAGGAAAAATATGGCGTCGGGCTTGGGTTCATGTCTTTCTTCACGAAAGCGGTCTGCGCCGCGTTGAAAGAGTTCCCTGCTGTGAATGCGTCCATTGACAAAGACGAAGTGATTTATCACGATTATTGCGACATTTCGATCGCGGTCTCCACGCCGCGAGGTCTGGTAGTTCCTGTTATCAGAAATGCAGAGAAACTAAGCTTTGATCAGATCGAAAACGAAGTGATCAGGCTGGCTACCCGCGGTCGCGATGGAAAATTGTCGATCGAAGAAATGACGGGTGGGACATTTTCGATCACAAACGGAGGTGTGTTTGGCTCTATGTTGTCGACACCTATACTGAATCCGCCGCAATCGGCGATCCTCGGTATGCATAATATTGTTGAGAGACCGGTTGTGAAGAATGGCGAAGTCGTGGTGAGACCGGTGATGTACCTGGCGTTATCCTATGACCACAGGATCGTAGATGGCCGGGAATCTGTCAGCTTCCTGGTAAGGGTAAAAGAGATGCTGGAAGATCCGGGAAGACTGATACTGGGTATCTGATGTAGCAGGTTTTCATGAAAAATTTTCCGGTCGCTTTTACATTTTAAGAAATACTATGCAATACAACGTAACAGTTATTGGCTCCGGCCCAGGTGGTTATGTCGCCGCCATTCGCTGTGCACAGCTTGGTTTCAAAACTGCCATCATTGAGAAATACGATACCCTGGGAGGAACCTGCCTCAACGTCGGCTGTATTCCTTCAAAGGCCATGCTCGATTCTTCCGAGCATTTTCAGAACGCCAAAACTCACTTTGCCGAGCACGGCATCGACATTCCGGAGCCAAAGGTCAACTTTTCTCAAATGGTCAAGAGAAAAGGCGAAGTTGTCAAATCGAACGTTGATGGCATTGCTTTCCTGATGAAGAAGAACAAGATCGACGTGTATACCGGGATCGGATCATTCGTGGATAAAAACACCATCAGGGTCTCCGGCAAAGACGGGAAAGAAACTGTCATCACTACGGAGAATGTCATCATTGCCACAGGTTCAAAACCTGCTCCACTCCCCTTCGCTCCCTTCGATAAGAAACGCATCATCTCCAGTACGGAAGCCCTTGAACTGAAAGAAGTTCCGAAACACCTCATCGTAGTCGGTGGCGGTGTTATCGGAATGGAACTGGGTTCGGTGTATGCCCGCATCGGCTCCAAGGTGACGGTGGTGGAATTTTTAGACAGTCTCATCCCAACAATGGATGGAACCATGGGGAAAGAACTGTTGAAGTCGACAAAGAAACTTGGCATGGAGTTCTTTCTGGGACACAAAGTAACATCACTTGAAAACAAGGGCAAAGAGGTGGTACTGAAGGCCGAATCGAAAGACGGTAAATCCATCGAATTGAAGGGAGATTACTGCCTTGTGAGCATAGGACGACGGCCATATACAGATGGTCTGGGTCTCGACAAAGTCGGGATCGACCTGGAGAAGGGTCAGATCAGCGTCGACGACCATTTGAAAACAAAGGTTGATAATATTTACGCAATCGGCGATGTAGTACGCGGCGCCATGTTGGCGCACAAAGCAGAGGAGGAAGGTGTGTATGTGGCTGAGCGGCTTGCTGGCCAGAAACCGCATGTCAACTACCTGCTGATACCTGGTGTTGTGTATACCTGGCCGGAGGTAGCAAGTGTAGGTTTTACCGAAGAACAATTAAAAAGTAGCGGAAGGGCCTACAAGGTCGGAAGCTTTCCATACAAAGCACTGGGCCGCGCACGCGCGAGCATGGACACTGACGGACTGGTAAAAGTACTCGCTGACAAGCAAACGGACGAGATCCTGGGTATGCATATCATTGGCGCAAGGGCGGCTGACATGATCGCCGCCGGCGTGACGGCGATGGAATTCCGTGCTTCTGCTGAAGATGTCGCCAGGATGTCACATGCGCATCCAACGTATATGGAAGGTGTCCGTGAGGCCTGCCTCGCTGCAACGGCCAACAGGCCGCTTCACGTGTAATTCCACGGCGTCAAACGGGCCGTTCGGCGATTTCAGGGTGGCGCATTTCAGTAAAATCTTACACGGGTAACGCACTTCCTGCTGCTTACGATATTTATTTGCCGCTTCAGGTACTTTTGTACCCATGGTTCAACAAGAGCTGGAAGCACCCCGGCCCTTACTCAGCACGATAAAAAGAAATGTGCTGGTAGGCAAAATATGTCTTTTCTGCGCAATCCTCGCTTTGTTTCACGGCGTATTGGACGCGTCCCTCGGACTTTACGATTCTGTTGCGGTAGATCTTCTATTCGCCCTGATCATAGCCTTTGCCTATTTGCTTAACCGGTGGAAGTATCACAGGGCATCGAAGATTTTCGTGCTCTTTTCACTGAATATCCTCTTCATATTTTTTGCAAGCGTTTTGCCCAGGGACATCGGCACCTACCTGTATTATTTTCCCCTCATGGTGGCATCGTCCGCTCTTTTTGATTCGGGTGAAAAACGATTCCGGTACTTCTTCGTCGCCTTACCCGTTGTCCTGCTCAGCTTTTTGATCGTCTCTGACTTTGATGTACTGCGACAATTTCAGTTCGAGCCTCCGATGAATGTCAATGCGTTCTTTGCTGTCAACGCGTTTTCAAGCGCAGCGATCACTATTCTGCTTGTGAATTTCATGCAGCGATTGAATGTTTCTTCAGAGCGCGAACTGAAGCAACTCGCGGAGGAAGTGAATGGTAAAAATGTTCGCCTTGAAAAAACCAACGCGGAACTGGACAGGTTCCTGTACAGCACGTCACACGATCTCCGTTCTCCGCTTTCTTCTATCAAAGGGCTGATCAACATCGCCCGCATGGAAACCAAAGAGGAAAAATTGCAGGGTTACTTCAGCATGATGATCGACAGGGTAGATAAACTTGATTTCTTTATCAAGGATATCATTGACTACTCAAAAAATGCGCGTACGGATATTCGTTACGAGCCGGTTGATTTCCAAGCACTGGTTGAAGAGGTTACGGATAATCTGAAATACATTGAAGGCGCTGAATCCATCCGGTTCGAAACAAAGATTGCGCTCGACCATCCGGTCAACACAGACAAGAACCGGCTGAGTGTGGTTTTGAATAATCTGATGGCCAACGCTATCAAATATCACGATCCCGGCAAAAAGAATCAGTGGATTGGTGTGAATGTAACGAATTCAGGCGGAACAATTAAGGTTACGGTTGCTGATAACGGTACGGGTATTGATCCAGAGCACCAGCATAAAATCTTCGATATGTTTTACCGCGGCACTTTTCAGTCAAAGGGTTCCGGCCTGGGGCTTTACATTGTTCAGGAGACACTTGCAAAAATGAAGGGTACCATCCGCGTGGAGTCCAAACCCGGTGAAGGATCGTCGTTTTTAATCACTTTTCCAGTCGCCTGATCCTGCTCTGTACGTAAGCACGCAGTCCTGCTGCGGCCACCAGGGGTATCAGTGAATAATGCAGTTTTTGGGGAAGCAGTGGCCAGCTGATCAATAGTATCACGTAGAATATCGCGGTAGCCAGAAAGTATTTCTCAAGCCATTTGGGCTGGCGCACGAAAGCAGCAATCGCGACAAGATGGGTCGGTAACGCCCATAGAAGATTTAGATTTTTTGCTGATGCATGATGACTTGTGGCAACCCATAACAGCAAGAGCACAACACCGAGGAAGCCGAATACACCAAACAGAATGCTGTCAAAAATCAGCGACAGTCTTTTTTTCTTCAGATCGCGGTAGCTGATGTATAGCGTTACCAAAAGGAATAGAACAAAAGCTGCGAGTGGATGAAAGAAACTGCCAGGGTCGTTCTCGGGCACCGAATCATAAATAAGGTTGGTCTCCTTTACAAGCGGTTCTTTTACGCCGTTGTGCATGATGAAAGCATGTGCAAATCCTGACTCGACAAAATCCGGGAGAAACATGTATTCAAATGGGCTTGCTATTTTGTCGGTGGGCAAGCCTAATCCAACATCAATACCAAGATCTCCCCAAGGTTGTTTTTCTAGGTACAAGTCGGTCAGCTCGCGGAAACTGTAATGGGTGGTAATGTAAGATCCATCGAATTCAACGGAATCACCGAATACTTCCAATACGACCTCCGGTATTTTTGTGGCGCAGTTGTCATAAAAATAATCGTAAAGGTATTCCTTGTTTTCAGGAAGCGCATTCCGCTGAAGAAAATCAAAAAGTCTCTGTTTTTCCTGCTGGCTGAGGTTTAACACCTGTTCATGGATGTAGCGATTCTCATAAATGTAGGAATACTCGAAATTTCGGTAGTCGAATACGCCGAGTTGATACATATTATGTCCGCGCGCAAAATTCAGATAGAAATTCGGTTTGTCGAAATCGAATACGCCATAGTTATAAGCATAATCGATGCGGTTCACAGGGTCATGAACGCGGAAGGCGTTGTGCCCGAAAGCAGCATACAACTCTCCTTTCGAAGGCCCGCAGGTGAGCACGGAAATCTCCGTCTGATCCGACAGCTGTATTTGTGCATTGCAGAGGGAAGAAATGAATAATAGTAGCGCGGTGATATTTTTCATGAAGCCCAAATCTCCGAAATATAAACAGGTTTAGCGTTTTCCAAACTATCTTGCAGCCATGATTGGTGGAATACGGGATAGCATCAATATGGCTTCCAAAATGACCTGGAAGCGTTATGGCAACGCCGGAAGGATTTTTCAATCCTATCATCTTTCCCGGTTGCGGAAGAAAGCCCTCATTCACGGCATGCCCATCAGCATTTCCATAGAACCTACCACCTCCTGTAACCTCCGGTGTCCTGAATGCCCGAGCGGGCTTCGCTCCTTCACGCGGCCAACGGGCATGCTGGATCAAGGCTTGTACACAAAAGTTATTGACCAGCTCGCGCCAACCTTATCATACCTTACTTTTTATTTTCAAGGGGAACCTTATTTAAATCCGGCGTTTCTGCAGATGGTGGAGTACGCTTCCGCAAAGGGTATTTACACGGCGACCTCGACGAACGGGCACTACCTCACTGAAGAGGTCGCCCGCCGCACAGTATCGTCGGGGCTTGACCGCCTGATCATATCACTGGATGGGACCACCCAAGAGGCATACGAAGCATATCGTATCGGCGGCTCCTTGCAGAAAGTCACGCAGGGCGTTAAAAATATTATCTCCGCCAAGAAAGCGCTGCGATCCGGGACACCGCATGTTATATTTCAGTTCCTGGTGGTAGGGCCCAATGAACATCAGATCCCGGAGGTCTACAAGCTCGCAAAAGAACTGGGTGTCAATCAAGTGGTCTTGAAAACCGCACAGATCTACGATTACGAGCTCGGATCGACCTTGATTCCGAAGCAGGACCGTTATTCAAGGTATCGTAGGCAGCGGGACGGTACTTATAAAATCAAGAACAGGATGGACGAACATTGCTGGAAAATGTGGCATAGCTGTGTCGTTACATGGGATGGGAAAGTCGTGCCCTGCTGCTTTGATAAGGATGCGCATTTTGTTTTGGGGGACCTGAAGCAAAACTCTTTCGAAGAGATCTGGAATGGTTCAGGTTATCGTGAATTCAGAGAGACCCTGCTTGTTTCGAGAAATGAAATAGAAATGTGCCGGAACTGTACAGAAGGCGGTCAGGTATTTGCGTGAACCTAATTGGGTTGTTTCAAACCTTTTTTCTGGATATCTCTTCTGATCTTATTGAAGTCAATCCCGCAGGAGCCGCAGCCGGAAGAACACTCTGAACTTGTGAAACTTTTGTAGACGATATAGCCGAGATATCCTGCAGCGGCGAGAAACAAGAACGCGATAATCAAATGCTGGCCCATTTATATAAGATATAAATTCTACTCTGAAACAGCAAATGTAGTGAAATAATTCACTGTCCGCCAGCGAACGATTTCGGGCATAATAGAACACCTCAGCGACAAGGAAAGCCGCATTCAGGCTTTGCAGGCTGGTTTTTAAAAGTGGCACTTCAATTGGGTGACGCTGACGATCAATTCCACGCCCATGTTCCAAAATTACTTTAAGACTGCCATTCGAAACCTTCTGCGGGAAAAAAGCAGTTCGTTGCTGAACCTCGCCGGCCTGACGTTGGGCATCAGCTGCAGCCTCGTGTTGTTCTTACTGATCAAACATCTGGCGACCTTCGATAATTTTCATTCGAACCGGGACCGTATCTACCGTGTAGTAACAGCGTCGGATGGAAACGCCGGGAAGTTCTACACGTCCGGTGTCCCCACGGTATTGCCGGAAGCGTTTCGCGAGGACTTTCCCGAGGCGGAGGAAGTGACATTCGCTTCTTACCGCAGCAATACATTGATCAAAGTTCCCCAGAAGAACGCGGAGGCCAAGAAGTTCCAGGAAGAACGGGGTGTCGTGTTTGCGGAACCCAATTTCTTCAGAATTTTTGACAGACCACTTGTGATCGGGAGCCCGGACATGGCCCTCGATGAACCGAATGAAGCGATTATCTCACGATCACTTGCAAGGAAGTATTTCAACCGGGAAGACGTTGTAGGTGAGTTGCTGCAGCATGATACGGTTGATTACAAGATTGCAGGTGTGATGGAGGATTCTCCGGACAACACTGATTTTCCTTTTACCCTCATGTTATCATATGCGACCATCAAGAAGCAACGGGAGGAAGGAGGTTGGAACAGTATCTGGAGCGATGAGCAATGCTTCATTCTTTTGAAAGAACAGGAATCGGTGGCAAAGATCGAATCGCGGATGCCTGCGTTCGTCGACAAATACCTTGGCAGGGAAAATTACAGGCATCAGACGTTTACCCTTCAGCCTCTTCGGGAGATTCACTTCGACGAGCGCTACTCGAACTTTTCGTACAATACCGCAGCCCCTGAGATGCTGATATCGCTGGGCGTTGTAGCGGCCTTCCTGATCATCACTGCATGCATCAACTTCATTAACCTCGCGACGGCGGAGGCGATCAAGCGGTCGAAGGAAGTCGGCATCCGGAAATCGCTGGGCAGTAGCCGTCGGCAGCTGATGTTCCAGTTCCTGGGTGAAACAGCGCTCGTGACGACTTTTGCCATGATGCTTTCGCTTGGTATGACGCAACTTGCGCTGAGCATGCTCAATCCTTTTTTGGAGCTATCACTGGGGCTGAACTTTGCAACCGACGCCTGGCTGTGGATTTTTATTGGGGGCATCACAGTTTCGGTTTCTCTGCTCTCGGGCCTGTATCCATCAATGATCATTTCGGGTTTTAAGCCGGTGCTGGCGCTGAAGAACCAGATCGGCAATAAGTCTTCTTCGGGATATATCCTGCGACGCGGGCTGGTAGTGGTTCAGTTCGTCATCTCCCAGTTTTTTATCATGGCAACCATTATCCTGCTCAGTCAGATGAAATACTTCCAGACAACAGAGCTGGGCTTCAGAAAAGATGCCGTCCTGATCCTGGCGGTTCCCGAGAGAGAATCACCAGCCGGAGGCGATGGCACCAGCAAGATGCGCGCGTTGCGCGAGGAGATCAATCAACTCGCAGGTGTTGAGCACGTGAGTCTGAGCAGCACACCCCCCTCTTCAGGATCGGTGAACAGTACCGGATTTTACTTCGAGGGTGAGGAAGAAAGTAAAAGAAAGGATACGCAGGTAAAACAGGTGGATGCCAATTACATTTCTCTTTACGGAATAGACCTCGTAGCGGGAACCAACCTGGAAGATTATGACACGGCACAAGGTTTCCTGGTGAATGAACAACTTGTTCGGGTAGCGGGCTTCAGAAGTCCTGAGGAGATCATTGGTAAACGCATACACATAGGAAGGCGTACTCTTCCGGTTGTTGGCGTTGTGAAGGACTTCAACACGGTATCGTTACGCGATCCTATTGAGCCAACGGTACTCTTAAATAATATTAGCGGATACAGGACGATATCCATAAAAGTCAACCAGGCACAGTTTCAGAACGTCATCGGCGAAGTGAAAGCAAAATGGGAGAGCGCCTATCCCGAACACATCTTCGACTATCAGTTCCTGGACGATACCATCCGCGAATTCTATGAAGGAGAACAAAGAATGTCGATCCTGTTAAGTGTCTTTACGTCAATGGCGATCTTCATTGGATGTCTGGGCCTGTTCGGACTGGCGACATTTATGGCCAATCAGAAGACCAAGGAAATTGGTGTCAGGAAAGCATTGGGCGCCTCCGTCGAGAGTATCATTCTCCTTTTCTCAAAAGAGTATGTGAAGTTGATCTTCATAGGATTCGTGGTTGCCTGTCCCATGGTATGGTTCCTGATGAACAAGTGGCTTGAGAATTTTGCGTACAAGATCAGCATCGGTCCATTTGTGTTCATTACCGGGTTTATCCTGACGCTGGTGGTGG
Organism: Chryseosolibacter sp.; assembly: GCA_049791675.1. GTDB lineage: Bacteria > Bacteroidota > Bacteroidia > Cytophagales > Cyclobacteriaceae > Chryseosolibacter. The sequence continues at coordinate 17,507 of JBARAD010000355.1, read as the reverse complement.
CAATTTCCACCGTGGGCTACAGATCTTTCAGGGCCGCCATTGTGAACCCGATCAAATCACTGCGCTACGAGTAAGTGCATGGCCATAAAGGCACCAAGACAAGAGAATATTCTCATAATAGACAGACGGCTAAATTCTTGAATTTAGCCGTCTTCTTTTTCACGCGCGTTTAGATAACGATCAGGGCACGATGCATCGCATCTTTATTGTTCGGGGTTTAGAACGAACTGCGCATAGTTGGTTGTGTCGAGATATTTTTGCGCCACGGCCTGGACGTCCGTTGGCGTTAACGCGACAACACGTTTTTCATAGCTAAGTATACGCGCAGGATCAGAACCGTTTTGAATACTTTGAATGAGTTGCTGCGCCCAGTAGTTGTTGTCTTTGATACTTACAAGGTATTGTTGCTTCCAGGTTTCTTTTACCTTGTTAAGATCTTCCGTTGAAGGTCCGTTCTTTTTGACCTTCTCGATCTCCGCCAGCGTTGCAGCAATTAACTTGTCTACGTTTTCAGGTCCACACGGAATTGTTATTCCGAATGAATAATTGTTGTATGGAAATTTATTCAGCGTTCCAAACATGCCGCCACCATAGATTCCGCTAAGCTCTTCCCGCAGCGTTTCGATAATCTTGATATTCATCACTTCGACGAGTGCCTGAACCTTGAATTGCTCGTCTTCGCTGTAAGGAGCTTCGCCATTCCATAATATGCGAACTAAACTTTTCGGTTCCGTACCCTTTTTCACTTCCTCTTTCAGAGGGCCTTTCTGAGGACGCAGTCCGACGTCCTTATACGTGGATTTTTTGGCTGTTGAGGGAAGACTTGCGAGATAGGTTTCAAGCAATGGTTTGATGGTATTGATGTCGAATTTTCCTGTCAATACAAAGGTGAAACCATTCGCGTTTCCAAAGCGTTCTTTGTAGATCCCGAGTGACCTGTCAAGATCTATTTTAGAGAATGTCTCCGGCTTTGGAAGGTTCGGTGCCCACGGATGATCTCTATACAAGGTCTTCAGCATAGATTCCTGGAAGGCGTATTGCGGATCCACAGCCATGTTTTGATACATGGCCTGCTGTTTATTAATGAACGAGTTGAACAACTCGGTATCTTTACGCGGGCTGGTAAAATACAGGTTCACCAGCTGAAGCATGGTTTCAATATCAGTGGCGCTGCTTTGTCCGCTGAATCCCTCCGAGATGCTGCTCAGACGTGGTGTTGCACTCGCGTTCTTTCCCGCCAGAACTTTGCGGATATCGACGGGCGAGAAATTGCTTACACCCATTTGCGTGACAAGGGTCGCAGCATACTCGGCATTCAAGCGGTCGGATGCATCGTAGTTATATTGTCCGCCGAGGCGTGAAGCTGCCAGAATCACCTGGTCGTTTTTAAAGTCAGTGGGCTTCAGGATTACTGTCACGCCGTTGTTTAAAGTCAGCGCTGTTGTACCCAGTGCTGAGTTTTTCTTTTCGCCGGTAATCTTTCCTGGCGTCGGACTTTTTTCCATCAGCGTGGAGGCAATCGCTTTTTCTTCATAAGGTTTAATCTCCTGCTTCAGCGCAGACGCTGCGATTGCGAGCAGTTCTTCCTTTGAAGGGATCTGAAAATCTGCTTTTTCCGGCCCGGTAAAAAGAACAAGTCTGGCGTCGGAAGGACCAGGGATGTTCTTTGCAACGTACTGGTTAATCTCATCGAGGGTTATTTCCTGAAGGAATTGCTGATAGTACTGATATTCATTTTCAATTCCCGGGATCGGTTCTTTTTCCAGAAAATGACGGATATACTCTCCAACCAGTCTAGCTGATTCAGTCTTGTCGCGTTCATTGTATGCGCGTTCCATTGATTTCAGCATTGACTTTTTTGTGCGGTCCAGTTCATTGATGGTAAAACCGTATTTGCGCGCGCGTTCATTTTCCGCTATCAATGCCTGAATGGCGGGTTCGACGCCGCCCTTGCCGAGATAGGCATAGGCATTATAGCTTTCATATCCCCGTGCAAGGCTGCCGAAGGTGTTGGCTGCATACAGAAATGGCGGTTGCTCCTTCTGCATCAGTTCCTGCATGCGTTGGCTGATCATGGAAGTGAACAGGCTGCGCAGGAGGAGTTCACGATATCCCGCGAGGGTATTCTGTTCTTTGGATGGTTTGTAGGAATAATTGATGTCGACCAGATGGTGCGTCGCTTCTTTATCCGTTACTACAAGTGCTTCTGATTTTTCACGCAAAGGCACTCCGACTTTCTCGCGCGCCCTTGGGTTAGCAGGATTCTTCAAATGAGAAAAATGTTTTTTGATCAACGCTTCGGCCTCAGCCGGCTCCATGTCTCCCACAACCATTACTGCCATCAGATCGGGTCTGTACCAATCTGTGTAGAATCGCTTGATCACTTCCGGTTTAAAGGACTTCAGTACTTCAACCTTTCCGATCGGGAGGCGATCTGCATACTTCGACCCTTCCAGCATCTTCGGATAAGTAACCCGGAACATTCTTTCTTCTGCGCCGCGGCCGGAGCGCTCTTCCTCGAGAACGACGCCGCGTTCTTTATCGATTTCCCCGGGATCGAAGCCAACAGTGCTGGCCCAGTCTTCCAGTATCTGAAATCCTTTCTCGACATTTTCCTTTTTCTCTGTGGGAATGGGTAGAATGTATACTGTCTCATCGAAACCGGTATACGCATTCAGATCTGCGCCAAACTCCACACCGATGGATTGGAGGAACGAAACGATATCGTTTTTTTCGAAATTCGCCGAACCATTGAATGCCATGTGTTCAGTGAAATGCGCGAGTCCCTGCTGGTCTTCATCTTCAAGGATTGAGCCAGCATTGATCACAAGCCTGAGTTCGATCTTCTTTTCGGGCTTTACATTTTTGCGGATGTAATAGGTCAATCCGTTAGGCAGTTTTCCCACTGTAACTTTGGGGTCAATTGGAAGGGGCTCTTTGGCTTTGTCCTGGGCGTACAGCGCCTGCACGGCCGACAGCATTATGAGCACGAAGAAAACGGGAAACGATCTTATACAGGCACGCTTCATAACTGAATGTTTATCTGTGTTAGTCTTTATTCACAAAATCAAAACCACCGCTTTTGAATGACCTGAAGCATTTCTTCATGTACAAGCGTATTGCTCGCGCAAAATTGGTTTCCGAACAAGAAATCATCGCCTCCCTTAAAATCGGTGATCCTGCCTCCTGCCTGTTGAACGATGATGGTGCCGGCAGCGATGTCCCAGGGATGAAGGTTGTACTCAAAAAAACCTTCAAGCCTTCCGCAGGCGACGTAGGCAAGGTCCATGGCCGCGCTTCCCAGTCGGCGGATGCCATGGGTTTCATTCAGGAATTCTTTAATGATCTCCAGATAGTCATCGCGCTTGTCGAAATGATAGTAGGGAAACCCGGTAGCGAGAAGGCTCTCACTCAACGTGCTGATGGGTGATACTTTTATGACTTTGTCGTTGCAATACGCCGCGCCGTGCTCAATAGCGTGATAGCATTCCTTGTTGTAGATATCGTAGATGATGCCGAGAACGGGCTTATTATTCCTGGTGAGGCCGAGACTGATGGCAAATAGCGGAAGACCGTGCAGAAAGTTGGTGGTTCCATCCAGGGGGTCGATGATCCAGTTGTATTCATGTTCCTTTGATTGCTCCACGGTGCCTTCTTCCGTGATGAAGCCGGCCTCAGGAAAAACCTTGCGAAGTGACTGAACCAGCGTTTTTTCAGCCTCTTTGTCTACATAGGAAACGAGGTTGTTAAAGACATGTTTTTGTTCGATCCGGGTGCGATCGAAGGATTCTCCTTCGCGCCGGATAAACTCACCTACTTCGCTGCAAATTTCAATTGCGCTTTTTTCGATCTTTTCTAGATTCATCTACTTCTTTCAATTTTTAACTGAGTGAATATAATAATCCCCTTTGAAGCTAACCAATGCCTATAAAGGTTCATTGGCGGCGAACTTATTCGTCTGGTTTTCCCGCCAGCACGATTACGATTTCGCCTTTCACGTCTTTCTCTGAGAAGTGCTTGATGACTTCGCCGATCGAGCCGTTTACAGTTTCTTCAAATATTTTTGTCAGCTCACGGCTGACCGATATTCTTCTTTCCATTCCAAAATATTCGCCGAATTGCTGAAGGGTTTTCAACAATCTGTGGGGCGATTCATAAAATATCATGGTGCGCTCTTCTTCCACCAGTTTCTTCAGGAGCGTTTGCCTTCCCTTCTTTTGAGGTAGAAATCCTTCAAATGCGAAGCGGTCGGCCGGCAGGCCCGATTTCACAAGGGCCGGCACAAAGGCCGTGGCGCCGGGTAAAGATTCTATCAATAATCCTGCCTGCAAACACGCACGTGCGATGAGAAATCCGGGGTCGGATATGCCCGGTGTCCCCGCATCGGTGATGAGTGCCATCACCTCGCCCTTTTGCATTCGGCCGATGAGGAAATCGAGGATTTTGTGTTCATTGAAGTTGTGAAAACTCTGCATTGGTTTTCCAATGCCATAGTGTTTGAGAAGGTGGCCTGACGTTCTCGTATCCTCAGCAAGTATAAGGTCAGCTGATTTCAGCACCTCAAGAGCCCGTAGCGTGATATCCGACAAATTTCCGATGGGGGTGGGGACGAGGTACAGAGAGGTCTTTTTCTCCTTGATCATGCGATAAGCTTGTCGATAGCTTCAGCGAGTTTCCGGTCTCGCTCGGTCACCTGATTTCCAGCGTCATGGGTTGATAACGCAAAGCTCACCGTATTCCACGTATTGGTCCACGTAGGATGGTGATTCATCTTTTCTGCTATCATCGCCACCCGTGTCATAAAGCCAAAGGCTTCATTAAAATCCCTGAATGTAAAGGTCTTTGTTAATTTATTATCAACTTCTTTCCAGGCCATAACGGATTGCTTTGAATGCTATAAGGTAGCAGTAAAAAAAGTTTTAAAAAAGTAATCAAAGGGCAATCAGTCCGTCGATAACGGATGCCTGCTCATACACACTTACTACCGCTTCGCTTGAAGGCATCATCATCTGTACGGTAAGACTGGTATAATTCCCGTTTTTCGAATGCTTTTCTGAAGCAATGTGCTTGGGAAATAGTTTTTTTACGGCATTCTCCTGACCGGCAGGGACAATAAACTTGAAGACGTAGAGCGAGGGCCAGGCATAATGCTGATCAAGTTTTTCCCGGAAAGATTCCAACCACTCCCTGTCCATAAAAAAAACAGCCGTCCTGCGCTTAGCACAGGACGGCTGAATGATTTTGTTGATTAATAAAATTTGTAACGCATGTCTTCAATCTCGGCGGCGTCTTTGATAGCCTCCGCGATGCTAAAGCCGCTTCGCTGCTGATTTTGTTGCTCTATGGCAGCGATGTAGGCCCCATAGTCTGCTATTTCCGGCGCAATGGTCTTGCTCTGCAGTTCAATGACTAAAACACCATTTTCACCGCTGATAGGCTCGGAACGTTTTCCATTCTCCAAACCAAAGGCAACGCCAACAGCCCGTGGATCGAAGCCGGCAGTAGGAAGATTATTGCCACTGAGTTTCAGGTCGCTGCTGCTGTAAACATTGGCGTCGTTACCATAGGCATTGGCAATTTCTTCGAGGGTACCATTACCGCCTTCTTTTAATTTCTCAGCAATAATTGCTCCTTTTACTTTTTTGCGAACTTCAGGACGGATCTCATCCGATACGCTTTCAAGCGAGCGATATCCTGCTTCGGTCTCTCCGGTCATCACCGCTACCACATATTGATCCTGAAGATCAAAAATATCGGATACCTCACCTTCGGACGCATCGCGGAAGAGCCACTGCACGATCTGGCGTGCGTCACCAAGGGTGCCGATTCGACGTTCACCCGCTGTCAGATTATTACTTTCGAGAACGTTCAATCCTTCGCTTTTTGCTTTCTGCTCGAACGCGTCCGCACCTTCGAGACTGGCTGCGAAAGTTTCCGCGCTGCGATATACTGCGTTCGCAGTGCCATCGCTCGGGCCAATGACCTTTTCGACAACAGCCAGGTCATATGCAGTGTTGTCTTTAAGACTGTTGATTTTCACGATGTGGTATCCGAATTGTGTCTCCACGATGTTATTGACAAGTCCCGTTCTGGTTGCGTTAAATACTGCATCTTCAAATGGTTTCACCATCTGACCCGTATATACCCAGCCCAGATCCCCTCCATTTGCAGCAGTACCGTCCGTTCCATGTTCGCGGGCTTTGGCTGCGAAATCGGCGCCACTCCTTATTTCCTTCAGAATGCGTTCAGCTTTATCCTTCGCAGCTTTCTTTCCTGCCGGGGTATCCTGATCCCATTTGATCAGGATGTGGCTCGCCTGAGCAAAAGAAACAGTGTCTTTCAACACACGCGATACCTTTACCACCTTGTAGGCGTTGCCGTCAATAAAGGGTCCGATAACGTTTCCTTCTTTCAAATCCTCCGTCTTCACAAATGCGGGGACGTTTGATACATTATATCGCTGATAGGCAGCCTGGCCCTCGCTGTTGGAAACAGCGTAGGTCGAATCCTCTTCTGTCTTCGCAAATTCTGCGGCGATTTCGTCCATGTCTTTCTTCAGCTCAAGGGAGTCCTGTGAGGAGGCTGCCAGGGGGAAAGAAACATATTTGATATTGCGGCTATGTTCAGTCTTAAACCGCTCTTTATTCTCATTGTAGTATTCCTGAAGATCAGCGTTATCGGCCTCCGCTGCAGAATCGCTGACAGCGTAATACGGAACATACACAAATCTGATCTCTGCAACATCGGTCTGAAGATGGTATTCGCGTTCAGCCTCAGCTTTCGTGACATAATTGGTCTTCACCAGGAGGTTTTCGTATTTGATACGTTCGCGTGCTGGCTTTAAGTCCCGTTGAAAGAGCTCCCACCTGACACGGCCTTCAGAACCCTGTGGCATTGTTTTGAGCTGGCTGATATAGTTGCCGAGCATGGCCCGGTCGAATTCGCCTGTTTCCTGATTGATAAATGCCTGTCGGATGTTTGGATCAATGTTGGTACCACTGATCATATCGATCACCTCGTTATCGGTTACCTGTACACCAACTTTCTCATATTCAGGTACAATGGCATAACGCGCAATGAGCAGATCCCATGCCTGCTGGCGAAGACTGGTCATTTCACGGTCACCCGGCTCGCGGTTGAAGTTGAGGATGTAATTAGCCCGCCGTTCTTCAACGGTGCTTTGAAATTCTTCAACAGATATGGAGTGGCCGTTGATCTCGCCTAACTCATTCTGATCAAGTAGTACGCTGTTGTTCGACAGAAGCTCGCCAAGAATGAAAGCCGCAAGCGCGAGGAAAATAAAGATCACCAGCAACATGCCCATCTTGTCGCGCAAAGTCCCAATTAATGCCATAAATAAAGTATAAAGTTCGTGAAGTTTAGAGCCGGCTTATCGTTGCTTTGACAGGTCGAAAACAACGGTAAAGCCCGCAAATTTAATGGGTTATCTTTATTAGAAAAATTTACTTTTTATAAAATATGACAGGCGGCAGGATTCAGGTATTTTAGCATAACTTAACTACCTGATTTTCAATAAGCTGGCGGTTCTTCTTCGATAATAAGCTTCACTGTATTGATCCGGTTCTCTTCCGTCTCCTGCACGACGAATGTAAAAGGTGGTATACGAATCGTTTCGCCTGTTTTCGGAAGATCTTCCGTAAATGACAGGATCAATCCACTTAAGGTATCGTAATCCCCGGTGGGCAGCCTCCAGCCATACGTTTCATTCAGGTAGTCGATCTCGAGACGTGCACTGAGCAACCAGGTATTCTCATCCAGGTGGAGTTCAGTTTCAGTATCCTCATCGTGTTCGTCTTCGATTTCCCCAAAGATCTCTTCAATCACATCTTCCATGCTCACGATCCCTGACGTGCCGCCGAATTCATCGACCACAGCGGCCAGGCTCTTCCGCTCATTGATGAAGCGCACCATGAGTTCGCGCGCCAGCGTCGTTTCCGGAATAACGATGATCGGGGTGAGGATCTCTTCGATCCGGGTCGGCTTTTTGAAAAGCGCTGACGAGTGACAGTATCCAACGACATCATCAATGGAGTCCTTGTATATGATGATCTTGGAATGGCCGCTTTCAAGAAACGCCTCGTGAAGTCTCTGCAGGCCCGCGTCCAACCCTACCGCTACTATCTCTGTACGGGGGATCATACAATCGCGAATGCGGACGGATTTGAATTCCAGCGCATTCTTGAAAATCTTTTTGTCGAGTTCCAGGTTGCGGTCCACGTGTTTGATGCGGTGCATACTCTTCAGGTATTGATTGACATCGGTTAACCCGAAGACAGGTTTTTCCTTTGAGTATTCAAGTCCGAAAACATAATTGATAATGAACTTTGCCAGGGAAATAATGGGGAACACGACCGGAAACATCACCAGAAAAATTACCAGGAACGGCCATGCCATTGCCTTCACCATCTTGTCGGAATTGATGATGAAAAAGCTCTTGGAAAAGAATTCGACCGTATATAGCATGATTACCGAGAGGATGAATGTAAGCACTGCAATGGGAATCAGCACGGTGAGGCTGAGGGTTATGAAATTGGCTTCATACCATGATAAAAGGAAAGCAGTACTGAATATTCCAAACAGCAAGAGTGAAGCGATGTTTCCGACGAGTGTGGTGCCGATAAACCAGGTAGGTTTTTTAACAAAGAATGACATGATCCTTGCGGAGAGGCTGCCATTTTTTCCCTGATCTTCGAGTTGTACTTTATCGGCAGAGAGGAAAGCGACTTCAATTCCCGAAAGGAAGAGTGAAAAGATGAGGGAGCCGATGATACCGGCTACGAATGCGCTGTCCATACTTATGATTTTCGCCTTCTTAAATTAAAGAGAAAAAAGAAAAGCAAAGTGAGCATCAGCGCCCAGTACGCATTGCCAAAGCCCACATTCCTGATCTGGTGGACGCTGATTATCAGAAAAGCCACAGACAGCGAAAGGAGGACCACATCAGGAAGTTTCATAAGGGGCAAAAATACCAAGAAATAAGCATTGCGGGAAGCTTATTCTTCCACGGCAAATTCTCCTTCAGGCTTTTTGATGACGTAATCAGACATGTCTTGTTTGGCTTCCAGGCCCTGGCCATAGATGACATCGGATTCCTGCCGTATGGTGACGAATTTATCCGTAAAGATTTTTTCTTCCGCCGGTTTCCAGAACAGTTCTTCCGTGTTAAGCTGTTCATTCTTTTCCAGGTTTTTCACTTCCACTTTCCCGCGCCCGCGCCATTGATTTTCTTTTTTGAAAAAGTACGCCTCGTTCGCCCGCAAGGTTGACTCCAGTTTCCCCTCCTCGTCGAAAAATTCGAGATACACGCCTTTGGGAAACTCCCGGTCACCGTTCTCGAATTCATAGACCATGGTGGCATTCATCTTTACCTTGACCTGATTGTCCTCTGTATAGAAAAGCTCCATGTTTTCCACAATCCTCAGGGGCCCGTCATAGACCAATGGCTCCTTCACGTCGGATTGACTACACGCAGCGGCAAGTACTGCAATGAATAAGCAGGTAAGCGTATTTCTGTACCGTAAAAATGAAAAAGCCATAGCGGTGACTATGGCCCGGTTTGCATTGCCCCGGAATGTGGTCAATCGAATTTTCTTTTGATGAACCATTGATCGTTGAAAGTGATCCCAAAATAGATCTTAAAATAATCTTCCTCGAGGAGGTTTTCCGCTTTGTCGCCCCGCTTGCCGTACTTGAAGGCAAGGTCCAGGCTTGACCTCCCGGCAGGAAGGGAAAACCCAAAATTGATGCCAATATCCTTTACTGTGTTTCCATTGGCCAAAAATGGATTTTGCTCCATGCTTAACCCGGCCCGGTATGTTAAGCGCTTGAAGTAGTTTTCTGCGGCGAATTGATCGGGTGTGATCTCTCCGCCCAGCGCCACGCGCCAGGATTGATCAAGGCCTTCGCTCTGGCCGTTCACGTTTCTGAAATCAGCCCAGTCCTGATAAGAAAATTCAGTCCCGATGCTCCATTTGGCGCCCCTGCTCAGGGATAATCCAACAGTAAACGAGGAGGGGATCGAGTACATTCCTTTTCTGGAGGTTGGCAACACGCTGACGTTTGAGGTATCGCCGATGGAATTGGCGCGGAAAAGCCGGTCGGTTTTGGTGGCATTCAGATCGGTTGCGAAATTATAGACGGCGCCGAAGCTCAGGCGATAACGCTGCTGGCTGAACAGCGAATCTTTGCTGAGGGAGATTCCAGTCCCAAAAGCAAAATCCTTTACATAAGATTTTTCTTCGACCGTCGCGAAGTAATTGACAGGCTGACCGGAATTAATGAGCTGGTTGTTATAGGTATTGACGATAGAGCTGAAGATGTATGAAGCTTTTAACCCGACGGCTACCCCTTTTGCGATACGAACGCCATTCGACCAGTATAGCTGTGTAAGGCCGCCGCTTCCTTCCTCCATTACCTTCACCTGTTCAGCGCTGTTTTCGATCCCTTCGTTGTATTGCAGTCTGTAGTTGACAGTCGAGTATGGCATCAGCCCTACGGACGTAGTCCATTTTGTAGGCTTGATCGGGAACGCCGTGACCAGATAGTTCATGTTGCCCCCCTGGGTGCGTTCACTCAATGTGTCGCCGCTGATGCTCCTGCGTTCAGCAACAATTCCTGCCTGAAATACGGTTTGAATGGAATTATACACCAACAATGCAGGATTCTGGCTGTTAATGTACCAGAACTGGGGCTGGCTCGCGCCGATGCCAGCCATACCCTGATGGTTGATCAGCGCATTTCCATAAGGCTCTCCGATGCCGTAAGACGAGTAGGGAGTACGCGCGGCCTGGCCATAGGCTTCTGAGGCCAGAATGAGGCATAAGAAGGCAAAAAGGTATTTATGAATGCTTGACATTATGGATCAAAATGCTATTTAAACCGATGAGGACTAAATCAGGGCTCGCAAATATGGAGGCTTTCAACTGGTTTTCAAAAAATCCGGCGTCACCACCGCATAAAATCACGTTTAAATGGGGAAATTTTTCATGATAGCGGGAAATTATTCCGTCTACTTCCGCCAATAGTCCGTTTACGACGCCGCTTTGTATGGCTGTTTCTGTACTGTGCCCGATCAGCGCGACGTGTCGCTTTGGGGAGACTAACGGCAATTTGGCTGTGAAAGTATGGACAGCCTTGAAACGCATCGTTAATCCAGGAGAAATGCTACCCCCATGATAATTTCCGCTGCGATCAATGAAATCATAGGTTATACATGTGCCGGCATCGATTACCAGGCAGTCAGCGGAGGGATACAACTGCCGTGCACCACTGACGCCTGCCAGTCTGTCCATGCCCAGGGTTTCAGGAGTCTTGTAGAGATTCGTTACAGGCAAAGGGAGGCCTTTCGTCAGAACAAATTGTTTTTCCGCTTTCAGCCCCCAGGAGGCGATCGTTTCAGCATCTGATTTTACTGAACTGATGATCAGATTCCGGAAGGAAAGGCGTTGCATGAATGATTTCAGGGCATCGGGGTCGGAAAAGGTGAACTTTTCAATCAGCGATTCATCCTCGAAAATTCCTACCTTGGCGGCGCTGTTACCCGAATCGATTACAAGATTCATTTGACAATGGATAAAGATTTTTCAAAGGTAAATGAATAGCGGGTATGCCGGAAATATTGTGAGCGTGTGATGGCATTTAACCATGGTGAGCATTAAGTGTTTTCTTCTATGAAATCAAAATACAAAGTAATCGGGTTGATGTCAGGCACCTCGTTGGACGGGCTTGATATTGCCTGTTGTGATTTTCAGCAACTGAAAAGCGGATGGAAATACTCCATCGCGCAATACACCACGGTGAAGTATCCGGCACCATGGCTCAGGAAGCTTTCGGAAGCCCATAAACTGTCAGGAGAGGAACTGATTGCGCTGGATGCGGAATACGGTTCATACCTTGGCAGGGTGACGGCTGATTTTGTAAAGCGCCACAATCTCAAGGTTGATTTCGTCTCATCCCATGGTCATACGATCTTCCATCAGCCGTCAAAAGGATTCACCTATCAGATCGGCAACGGCTACTCACTTTATGCAGCCAGTGGTCTGCCTGTTGTTTACGACTTCCGGATGCAGGATGTGGCCCTTGGCGGCGAAGGCGCCCCGCTGGTACCTGCCGGAGACAAGTGGTTGTTTCACGAATATGATGTGTGCCTGAACCTCGGGGGCATCGCCAACCTGTCCGTTGACATCAAGGGGAAACGGCTCGCTTACGACATTTGTTTCTGCAACCTGGGATTGAATTATCTCGCTTCGGAAGTATCGAAGCAGTATGATAAAAATGGCGACATGGCCTCCGACGGATCTGTCAATGCGGGGCTGTTAAAGGCATTCGATAAGATATATGCAAAGCTCCGTGCCAAAAGACCATCGCTGGGCAGGGAGTTGTTCGAAGAACGCTTCCTCGGGCTGCTGAAAGATAAGACAATCAGCCTGGAAGACAGGCTTTGCACGTTCACGGAATCGACTGCCCTCGAGATCTGCAAAGCAATCACTGCGCACGTGAAGCAGGCAAAAGTCTTGTGTACGGGCGGAGGCGCATTTAATTCATATCTGATCAGCCGCATGCTTCATCACGGCGGCGATGAGCTCACGTTCATCATTCCGGAAGAAGATGTGGTTAAATTTAAAGAAGCGATCGTCTTTGCTTTTCTTGGCGTTTTACGCGTAAGAAATCAGGTGAATTGTCTGAAGACGGTAACCAATGCATCGAAGGATAGTTCTTCAGGCACCATGATAGGATTTAAGAATCAGGTTGCGGTATAAAGGCGTTATTGATCGCGTCTCTGCATTGACATCAAGAAAATTCAGGATCACAAGTATTCAACCATTCAAGGGATAAGGATCTTATGAGGACACTTCTCGAAAAGTTTGAAAATAAAAGACCTGAGATAGTTTTTGAATGGAAGGATCCTGAGACGGAAGCAGAAGGTTGGGTGGTGATCAATTCCCTTCGCGGCGGCGCGGCGGGGGGCGGTACGCGCATGAGAAAAGGTCTTGACAAGCGCGAGGTTGAGTCGCTGGCAAAGACAATGGAAGTGAAGTTTACGGTTTCAGGTCCTCCGATCGGAGGAGCAAAATCCGGAATAAACTTTGATCCGAATGATCCGCGTAAGGCAGGCGTATTGGGCAGATGGTATGCTGCAGTCATGCCGTTGTTAAAATACTATTATGGCACGGGAGGCGATCTGAACGTGGATGAGATAAATGAAGTCATTCCGATCACCGAGGACGTGGGTGTATGGCACCCGCAGGAAGGTGTCTTTACCGGTCACTTCAAGCCCACCGAGCCGCAGAAGGTAAACAGGATCGGCCAGCTTCGTCAGGGTGTGGTGAAAGTGATCGAAGACGCGCAGTTTTCTCCCGCCCTTGAGAAAAAATATACCATTGCCGACATGTGTACCGGTTACGGCGTGGCGCAGGCGGTAAAACACTATTACGAATTATGGGGCGGGCAAGTCGCCGGTAAGCGCGCTGTCGTACAGGGTTGGGGTAATGTTGGCGCGGCCGCGGGATTTTATCTTTCTCAATTGGGCGTCAAACTTGTCGGCGTTGTCAGTCACGAAGGCGGCCTGATCAACCAGCGCGGGTACGAACCTGGCGAGATCCGTAAGCTCGTCAACGACCGGAGGGCAAACAAGCTTGTATCGGATGAACTGCTTCCATTTGATATCGTTAACAAGAAGATATGGGATCTCGACTTCGAGATTTTTATTCCTGCAGCCGCGTCACGCCTGATCACACGCAACCAGGTTGACCGGATGATTGCCTCCAGACTTGAAGTTTTTTCCTGTGGCGCAAATGTTCCCTTTGCCGATCCGGAAATATTTTTCGGTGCAACCGGGCTGTATGCAGACGAAAAATTCTCGGTGATTCCCGACTTCATTGCCAACTGCGGTATGGCACGCGTATTCGCCTACTTTATGGAGAATGAAGTGCGGATGGATGATGCTGCCATTTTCAACGACATCTCACAGACGATACGAAGCGCCCTGGTGAAGTCACACGCCGTAAGCCAGAAGAAGACCGGCATCGCCCAGACATCCTTTGAGATCGCCTTAAAACAATTGGTGTGATCCTGAATTCCCTGAAAGGGAATTTAAGATGCAGGCACTCAGGACAAGGTGAAAAGCGAAACGGCAGCACGCACTGATCACACTGACAACTCCCTATTTAAGCCCAAACAATCCCTCATTCAACGCGTTCAACGCTTTCTCCTTGTATTGTTTATCGATGAGGACCGAAACGTTGTTGGCGCTTCCCCCGCAAGAGACCATCCTGATCGGGATGGCGGTAAGGGCGGAGAACACCTCATCGAGCACACCCTCCTTATCCATGATCTGGTTTCCTACGATACAGATAATGGTTTGATCCTTGTCTACTTCAATGGACCCGAATTTCTTTAATTCGGTTTCAATCGATGGAAGGTGTGTTTGATTGTCGATCGTGAGCGACACGGCCACTTCCGAAGTTGCGATCATGTCGATCGGTGTTTTGTGGTGTTCAAAGATCTCAAACACGCGTCTCAGGAAGCCGTAGGCCATGAGCATGCGCGAAGACTTGATCTTGATGGCGGTGATATTATCCTTTGCGGCAATTGCCTTGAACGATCCTTTTGATCCCTTTTCAGTAATAAGCGTACCAGGAGCTTTTTCATCCATCGTATTTTTCAACCGCACGGGTATGTTGTATTTCTGCGCAGGGACGATGGTGGAGGGATGAAGGATTTTCGCGCCAAAGTACGCGAGCTCGGAAGCTTCATCGAAGGTAAGCTGTGAAATGGGGACGGTCTTTTTTACGATCCTGGGATCGTTGTTGTGCATGCCGTCGATGTCAGTCCATATCTGCACCTCATCGGCCTTTACGGCTGCGCCGATGAGTGACGCGGTATAGTCACTGCCACCACGCTTGAGATTATCAATTTCATTGCGGTGGTTCCGGCATATGTACCCCTGTGTGATGAGGATCTCGATGGAGTCCATGGAGTCAACGAGCGGCTTCAGACGACGGGAGATTTTTTCCAGCTCGGGTTCCTCATTCTCGTCGATCGACATGAAATGCAGGGCCGGCAACAGACGGGAGCTTATCTTTTTGTCCTGCAGGTGATGATAAAAAAGTTCGGTGGAGATCAATTCACCCTGTGCGAGCATTTCCCGATAGCTTTTGTCATCAAACTGCCCGGCGGCAAGCAACCGCAGAAGGATGAAGTAGCGGCTTACGATTTCCTGGCCGATCGCGTGAGCGGCCTCTCCGGTGAACAGTTCGCGGATATAGGCTTGGTAATGCTTTTCCAGTGCAGCGATCTCTGCTTCGGCCTTATCAATATTCCCGGCCATCAGGTTTTCACCAATCGCTACCAACGCGTTCGTTGTTCCGGACAACGCGGAAAGAACGACGATCTTCTTTCCTGGGGTAGCTGTTACCAGCTCCGCCACTTTTTTTAATCTTTCCGGTTTGCCAACAGATGTTCCGCCGAATTTTAATACAATCATAAAAATGCTGTTATCGAGAAGCCGGCAAATTTAATTATCCCTTGCAAATAATTCACGCGTAAGGGGCAGGATATAAAAAGAAATTTTGCCAAACAAATGTTCAGTTGCCTTGGAACAAAAAAAGACCGCTGTGTTTGCAGCGGTCTTTGTTCGTGAGAAATAGATGTTACTTTTTGTTATCGTTCACTTCTTCGAATTCAACGTCTGAGACGTCATTCGCTGAACCACCGGATTTCGCATCCGCAGAAGGACCGCCATTCGGAGCACCTCCGGGTTGGGCGTCGCCCGATGCCTGATACATTTCAGTAGCAGCGGCCTGCCATGCCGTATTCAGGGTAGCCATCGCGATGTCTATGGCGCCGACATCCTGATTCTTATGCGCGTCTCTCAATTTCTCGAGCGCACCGTTGATAGCGGTCTTATTGGTTTCAGAGAGTTTGTCGCCGTACTCCTTCATCTGCTTTTCTGTTTGGAAGATCAGCGAGTCTGCCTGGTTGATCTTTTCAGCACGCTCCTTAACCTTCTTGTCGTTCTCGGCATTGGTGGTTGCCTCCTGTTTCATTTTCTGGATCTCGGCGTCGGTTAAGCCGGAAGACGCTTCAATTCTGATCTTCTGCTCTTTGCCGGTGCCTTTGTCTTTCGCAGAAACATGCAGGATACCATTTGCATCGATATCAAAGGTTACTTCAATCTGCGGGATGCCACGTGGTGCCGGAGGAATTCCGTCGAGGTGGAATCTGCCGATCGAGCGGTTATCCTTCGCCATCGGCCTCTCGCCCTGCAGGATATGAATCTCCACGGAAGGCTGATTGTCGGCTGCCGTCGAGAAAACTTCAGATTTCTTGGATGGGATCGTGGTATTTGACTCGATCAGTTTGGTGAAGACACCACCCAGCGTTTCAATGCCGAGTGAAAGTGGCGTCACATCCAGCAGCAACACGTCTTTCACTTCACCGGTGAGCACACCGCCCTGGATTGCAGCTCCGATAGCGACCACTTCATCAGGGTTAACACCCTTCGAAGGTTTTTTGCCAAAGAACTTTTCAACTTCGTCAACGATTCTCGGGATGCGGGTTGAGCCGCCCACCAGGATCACTTCGTCGATCTGGCCTACTGAAATGCCGGAATCTTCAACAGCTTTGCGGCAAGGCTCGAGTGTTCTGCGGATGAGGTCATCTACAAGTTGCTCGAATTTTGCGCGGCTGATCTTTTTTACAAGGTGTTTCGGTACCCCGTCAATCGAAGTGATGTAAGGAAGGTTCACTTCTGTTTCCTGCGAACTTGAAAGTTCGATCTTGGCTTTTTCCGACGCCTCCTTCAGACGCTGAAGCGCCATGGGGTCTTTGCGCAGGTCGACGTTTTCATCTTTTTTGAACTCGTCTGCAAGCCAGTTCATGATGCGCTGATCGAAGTCATCGCCGCCAAGGTGCACATCGCCGTTGGTGGATTTTACTTCAAATACGCCATCGCCCAATTCCAGGATTGATATATCGAATGTACCACCGCCAAGGTCGTACACGGCAATTTTCATGTCCTTGTTTTTCTTATCCAGGCCATAGGCCAATGCCGCAGCTGTAGGCTCATTGATGATCCTTTTTACATCGAGGCCTGCGATCTGTCCGGCTTCTTTTGTTGCCTGACGTTCCGCGTCATTGAAATAAGCGGGTACGGTGATAACCGCTTCTGTGATCGTGGTGCCCAGATAGTCTTCGGCGGTGCTCTTCATTTTCTGAAGTATCATTGCCGAAATTTCCTGAGGAGTATAGAGCCGATCACCGATTCTGATCCTTACTGTGTCATTATTGCCACGCTCTACCTTGTAAGAGACCATTTTCATCTCTTCGTTCACATCGTCATACTTCTTACCCATGAAGCGTTTGATCGACGAAACGGTATTCTTGGGATTTGTGATGGCCTGGCGCTTCGCAGGATCACCTACCTTACGCTCCCCTTTTCCATCATCAAGAAAGGCAACGATAGAGGGTGTGGTTCTACGGCCTTC
>JBARAD010000354.1:0-101435 GCA_049791675.1 Chryseosolibacter sp. | reverse complement strand
ATATGAAACCACGCAGTGATTGATGAGTGTCTTCTTGTAGCGCGGGGAGTTGAATCCCCGTCCACGCAGTGATTGATGAGTGTCTTCTTTGTAGCGCGGGGGGGAGTTGAACCCCCGACCTTTGGGTTATGAATCCAACGCTCTAACCACCTGAGCTACCGCGCCATTGTTTTTTGGAGGCGCAAACTTACAAAGTTGCGGGCAAAAAGAAAGCAGTAGCGCGAATTTTTATGCGCGACCCTTAAATTATTGTTGGATTAATTTCTGAAAAGCCCCTGGCGGGCAACTTCACACGGCCAGATTGATGGCGCAGACCGGAGATGAGATGTATTCGGCTTTGTCCGCGCTTTATCCTTTCATTTTTTTTTGATTGGGATAATTTATATATATTAAGCGAAAGAGGAGGTGATATGGGGACTATGCAAATGACGAAGAAAAAGAAATTATTCACTGCAGATTACGAGGTCCATGCCTCCATCAAAATGCTCTACCCCTATCTGCAAAGTGCGTCAGGCCTGTCTGAATGGTTTGCAGATGATGTGAAAATCAACAACGAGAGCAAAGTCTTCACTTTTTTCTGGGATAACGAGGAGCACAAGGCCAAACTGGTTGCTTACAGAACCAATCACTTTGCACGGTTTGAGTTCCTGCCTGAGACCAAGGAAGAAGAACAGGACCCCTCCTACTTTGAACTTCGTCTGGAGTTTAATGACCTCA
Source organism: Chryseosolibacter sp. (assembly GCA_049791675.1). Lineage (GTDB taxonomy): Bacteria > Bacteroidota > Bacteroidia > Cytophagales > Cyclobacteriaceae > Chryseosolibacter. The sequence goes on along the minus strand of JBARAD010000354.1, from coordinate 100,718 downwards.
CACAATCCGTGTTTTTGAAAGTGACGGATTATTCGGATTTTGATGACATCCAGGAACTGAACTCCCTTTGGCACGGGCTGGTGGATGTACTTCGGAAAACAGTTGGAGGTTAGCAGCTTTTCACGCGTTCATTCCTTATTCTATCTTCCGGTTTCAGTGGATTCTTAAATCAGGCATCTTGCGTTCGTAGTCGCCAAAGAACAGCGGCGAGGAGATCATGTAATCGGCGGTAGTCCGGTTGCAGGCCACCGGGATATTCCAGAGTACGGCGATGCGCAGCAGCGCCTTGATATCCTGGTCATGCGGAAGCGGATGCAATGGATCCCAAAAAAAAATCAGAACATCTGCTTTCCCTTCTGTGATCAGCGCACCGATCTGCTGGTCGCCGCCGAAGGGTCCGCTTTGGAGTTTTGTAATGGGCAACCCAAGTGCTTTTTCCAGTAAACCGCCGGTTGTACCGGTCGCATACAGCTCGCATTCGGCCAGCCGGAACCTGTTGAAGACAGCCCATTCAACCAATTCGTCCTTTTTATGGTCATGCGCAATTAAAGCAACGCGTTTTTTATTCATTTTAAAGGTCTATCCCTCAATTATATAAAAAATACGCTATTGCAGGTTAATATGCTTATTCTATTTTTGCCTCCCCTATAGAGCTATGGAACAAGAAAATATTTCGCGCTGGATTGAGCAGATTACCCGTGAATTTTCACTTCAACACAAGAACGTAAAAGCGGTCGCGGATCTTCTCTCTGAAGGTGCAACGATACCGTTCATTTCCCGCTACCGGAAGGAACTAACCGGCAGCATGGATGAAGTGATGATTGCCAATGTGCGGGACCGTCTGGAGCAGCTCCGCGAACTGGACAAGCGCAGGGAGGCTGTTATTTCCTCGATCGAGAAGCAAGGCAAGCTCACGCCGGACCTGATGCAACAAATTGTTGTCGCCGTCTCCCTGGCAGAGCTGGAAGACATCTACCTTCCCTTCAAGCCGAAGCGCAAGACCAGGGCATCGGTTGCCAAGGAAAAAGGTCTTGAGCCCCTGGCCCAGAAGCTTTTCGAGCAGGAGACCTTCAACGTCGGTGACTTTGCCGGTACATTCGTCGATGCGGAAAAAGGTGTCAACGATTTTCAGGAAGCACTGGATGGTGCCCGTGATATCATCGCCGAGTGGATCAGCGAAAATCCGGAAAGCCGCAAAAATGTTCGCGAGTTGTTTTGGAAAGAGGGTGTCGTTGAATCGAAAGTCCTTAAAGGAAAAGAAACAGAAGGTGTAAAGTATAAAGACTATTTCGAATGGAAGGAGCCGATTTCGAAAACGCCCTCCCATCGCCTGCTCGCACTCCGGCGTGGTGAAAAGGAAAGCATCCTGGCACTGGATATTTTTCCTCCCGAAGAAGGTGTGATCAACACGCTTGAAAGACAATTCATCAAAAAGGAAAATCCATCTGCTGAGCAGGTGAGACTGGCGATCAAGGATTCGTATAAACGTTTGCTGAGACCGTCTCTCGAAACCGAGATCAGGATGGAGTCGAAGATCAAGGCTGATGAAGAAGCCATCAAGGTTTTTGCTTCCAATCTGAAGGAGCTTCTCCTGTCTGCTCCACTCGGTCAGAAGAACGTGCTTGCCCTTGATCCGGGATTCAGGTCGGGCTGTAAACTCGTTTGCCTCGACCGTCAGGGAAAGCTGCTGCATTATGAGGCTATTTTTCCCAATGAACCACAGCGGGAGACAACCAAATCCGCCGCCATTGTAAAATCGCTGGTGGAGAAATTTGACATCGAAGCGATCGCCATCGGCAACGGTACCGCCAGCAGGGAAACCGAAGCATTTGTCAGGAACATCGGCCTCAGCAACAAGGTGCTGATAGCGATGGTAAATGAAAGCGGAGCCTCCGTGTACTCTGCATCGGAAGCTGCACGTGATGAATTCCCGGACAAGGACGTCACGGTGAGGGGCGCTGTCTCCATCGGACGAAGACTGATGGATCCGCTTGCTGAACTGGTGAAGATCGATCCGAAATCCATCGGCGTAGGACAATATCAGCACGATGTTGATCAGATCAAACTAAAGCAGGGACTTGATGACGTCGTGATGAGTTGCGTTAACTCTGTGGGCGTGGAGATCAACACCGCCAGCAAGGAACTATTGCAATATGTATCCGGTCTAAGTTCATCCCTGGCCAAGAATATTGTCGAATACCGCAATCAAAACGGTCCGTTCAAAAGCCGGGACTCATTGATGCAGGTACCCCGCCTCGGCGAGAAAGTATTTGAGCAGGCGGCGGGATTTCTTCGCATCCATCAGGGTTCCAATCCCTTGGATGCAAGCGCCGTGCACCCTGAAAGCTATCCCATCGTTGAGAAGATGGCGCAGGATATCGGCTGTTCCGTAAAGGACCTGATGACCAGCACCGAACTGAGAAAGCAACTTGATCTTAAGAAATACATTACCGGAAAGGTCGGCCTCCCCACCCTTACCGATATTCTGAGTGAACTCGAAAAACCGGGTCGTGATCCGCGCGAGACTTTTGAAGTATTCAGTTTCACCGAAGGTGTAAATGCCATCCAGGATCTGAAGATCGGAATGAAACTTCCCGGCATCGTCACCAACGTTACTAACTTCGGTGCTTTTGTGGATATCGGCGTACACCAGGATGGTCTCGTACACATCAGTCATCTCTCCGATAAATTCATTAAGGATCCCAAGGAGGCTGTTACAGTTCAGCAGAAAGTCATGGTAACAATAGTCGAAGTGGACGTGCCGCGGAAGCGTATAGGCCTCTCGATGAAGAGCGATCCTTTTGCCGAACCCGGTGCACTTCCAGCCAAGGGCAATAAACCGAAGGCCCAGAAACCGAAGGAAAAGGAAGTCAGCATGGAAGACAAGCTGGCGATGCTGCTAAACAAATTCAAGAAATAAGAATGAAGGGATGCTCACTGCGGTGCAGCATCCTTTTTACTTCGATATGTTTCCGTTCAAACCCTAATGTGTATGCTACCTACCATGAATCCCATTGAGACTGCGGCCTGGCAAAAACTTGAAATGATCTTCTTGACCCTGCAGGCCACCCACATGCGGGAATTGTTTCATGAAGATCCGGAAAGGTTTAAGAAATTCAGCCTTCAGTTTGAAGATATACTGGTCGACTATTCCAAGAACATTCTCAATGAGGAGGCGATGCGGCTGTTGCTTCAGCTTGCGCAGGAGATGGAATTGAAGAAGGCCATTGACGGAATGTTCCGCGGTGAAAAGATCAACCAGACCGAGAACCGTTCGGTGCTGCATACTGCCCTGCGCAACCGGTCCAACACGCCAGTGAAGGTCGACGGTGAAGACGTCATGCCGGAAGTGAACCGCGTACTCGGACAAATGAAAGATTTCAGTGAGCGGATCCGCAGTGGCGCCTGGAAGGGGTACACGGGTAAACCCATCCGATCCATCGTGAATATCGGGATTGGCGGATCCGACCTCGGCCCCGTGATGGTGACGGAGGCGCTTCGTCCGTACTGGACTAACATCAAACCCTGGTTTGTTTCCAACGTGGATGGGACGCATATAGCCGAGACGTTGAAGGCTGTCGATCCGGAGACGACGCTCTTTATTATCGCGTCCAAGACTTTTACGACACAGGAAACGATGACGAACGCAGAAACTGCGCGTGCATGGTTCCTTGAAAAATCAGGCAATAAAGGTGAAGTGGCCAAACACTTTGTAGCGGTATCCACCAACCAGGAGGCCGTTACCAGATTCGGTATCGCGCCGGAAAATATGTTTGTATTCTGGGATTGGGTTGGCGGACGTTACTCATTGTGGTCCTCCATCGGTCTTTCCATTGTTTGCACCATTGGTTTTGACAATTTCGTGCAACTGCTCGAAGGGGGTCATGCCATGGACAAACATTTTCAGGAGGCTCCTTTTGAAAAGAACTTGCCTGTTGTGCTCGCACTGGTTGGAATATGGTACAATAACTTCTTCGGCGCGGGCTCAGAGGCGATCTTGCCATACGACCAATATCTGCACCGTTTTGCCGCGTACTTTCAGCAGGGCAATATGGAGAGCAACGGAAAATCCATCGACCGCACAGGCAACCCGGTAATGTATCAGACTGGTCCCGTCATCTGGGGTGAGCCCGGCACCAACGGGCAGCACGCCTTTTATCAGCTTATCCATCAGGGCACCAAAATGATCCCCTGTGATTTCATCGCACCCGCCATCAGCCACAATCCGATTGGCGATCATCACGATAAGTTGCTCTCCAATTTCTTTGCGCAGACCGAAGCGCTTATGTCCGGAAAAACCGCGGAGGAAGTGAGGGCAGAGCTTGCCGGATCGATGTCAGAAACGGATGTCAACTTTCATTTGCCATTCCGGGTTTTTGAAGGCAACAGGCCCAGCAACAGCATTCTCTTCCGGCAGTTGACGCCGCGCACACTCGGATCGCTCCTTGCCCTCTATGAACACAAAATATTCGTGCAGGGCGTTATCTGGAATATCTTCAGTTTCGATCAATGGGGCGTGGAACTGGGCAAAGTGCTGGCAAAGAAGATCCTTCCGGAACTGCAGGCCCCTGCCCCTGTCGCCGGTCACGACGGGTCGACGAATGGGTTAATCAACTATTTCAAACGTTTGAAATTCAGCTGATTAAATAGTTTATGGTAAAGTGAAACACATCCCGTAATTTTAACGAATTTTTAAGTTTTTCATGGAGAAAAGAATCGGCAAAATCGGCGTCTTTACTTCCGGCGGTGACGCTCCGGGAATGAATGCTGCCATCCGCGCTGTGGTCCGTGCATGTGCCTTCTATAAGAAGGAAGCTTACGGCATCATGCGGGGTTATGAAGGAATGATCGAAGGCGATCTGGTGAAGCTTGGCCCCCGTTCGGTCGGTAACATCATCCAACGCGGCGGCACCATTCTTAAGACTGCGCGCAGCAAAGAATTCAGGACGCCGGAAGGGAGAAAGAAGGCATACGAAAATCTGAAGGAAGAAGGCATTGATGCGCTCGTGGCGATCGGTGGAGATGGAACTTTTACGGGCCTGCATAAATTCTATGAGGAGTACCAGTTTCCATCCATCTGTATTCCGGGAACGATCGACAATGACCTGCCGGGGACGGACTATACCATCGGGTACGACACGGCCACGAATACAGCCGTTGAGGCGATCGACAAAATACGTGACACAGCGCTGTCACACAACCGGTTGTTCTTTATTGAGGTGATGGGAAGAAATTCCGGATACATCGCGGTGAACAGCGGTATTGCCGGAGGAGCCACTGCCATCATTTTGCCGGAAGAGTCGCTGAGTTTTGACGAGCTGTTCAATATGCTCGGCGCGGAGAAAGAGACGAGTAAGAAATCCAATCTTATTGTCGTAGCGGAAGGTTCGAAGATCGGAGACGCCAATACGCTGGCAAAAAGGGTTGCTGAACGGTCGTCTTATTTTGATATTAAAGTAACGATTCTCGGACACTTGCAACGCGGGGGATCACCCACGTATTTCGACCGCGTGCTTGCCAGTAAAATGGGAATTGCGGCCATCGAGGGATTGCTCGAAGGCAGAAAGGATGTAATGGTCGGCGTGAAGGACAACAAGATTGTATACAACGATTTCAATACAATCATGTCACAAAAGTACCATGAGATAGACCCGGAGTCGATCCGGATCGCGAAAATTCTGTCCATATAAAAATCAAGTTGACATGAGAGAGCTAACTATCGGGATTGATATTGGGGGAACAAACACCAAGTATGGTATCGTTGACCGCGACGGGCAGGTCATCTATCAGGGAAGCATCAAGACTACACAATACGAAGAATTCAGGGAGTATTTCAAAGGTTTGTGCCTGGCACTGCGCGAAGCGATTGCCAATGTAAAGGGCGATCACAAGATCGTTGGCATCGGCGTGGGCGCCGCGAACGGAAATTATTACAAGGGCACGATCGAGCGCGCCACGAATCTTCCCTGGAAGGGCATCATCCCGCTGGCCGATATGCTGAAGGAAGAATTTCAGATCCCCGCCATCATTACCAATGATGCGAACGCTGCCGCCGTCGGAGAAATGGTCTACGGATCAGCGAAGGGAATGAAAGATTTTATCGTTATCACCCTCGGTACAGGATTGGGAAGTGGCTTTGTCTGCAATGGACAATTGCTCAATGGGAAACACGGCATTGCAGGTGAAGTTGGCCACACGAGCGTAAACCCCGCCGGACGATTCTGCAACTGTGGAAAACGCGGTTGTCTTGAAACCTATGTATCGGCTACGGGTATTCGCAGAACCGTCTACAAACTCCTCGCAGATCACCTGGAAGACAGCGAACTTCGCGGGATCAGTTTTGATAATCTGAATACAAAAATGATTACCGATGCTGCTGTCCGTGGGGATATTGTCGCGCTGGCTGCGTTTGAGTACACCGGACGTATCCTCGGAATGAAACTCGCCGAGACCGTTGTGCATACCGATCCTGAGGCCATATTTTTATTTGGTGGGCTTTCACTCGCAGGCGATCTGATCTTCAAACCAACGATTCGCCATATGGAAGCGAATCTGATGCCGCTGTTCCGCGGAAAAGTGAAAGTGTTGCCATCAGGTCTTCAAAATCAGGCTGCACCCATCCTTGGCGCAAGCAGTCTTGCCTGGAATTTCCTTGACAACGTCCAAAATGTTCAGCCGTCAGCGGTATCCAACGCGCAACCTGTGCAAGGTTAACACAGGTTTGTAATCACCGGGAACCTGCAGGGTTATGTGTTATCCTGGCGGATCACGCTTACAGATCGGCGTAGGCTCCTCACGGTGAGTTTTTATTATCCCCTATTCACGTCATTGGCAGGGCGAAGCGGCACACTTTTTTACAGTATGTCATTGGACAAGTGTGTCTCAGCATACCGTTCATTCCTGCTGGGTTCACATCTTTGTTAATCCAACATTTCTATGAGATCCGCCGTTGTTTTCGTTGTCTTTTGCCTCCTTTCTTTGCATGCAGCGGGCCAAAATAACCGCAAGCCGAAGATCGTGGGTCAGGATCAACTGAGCACAAATGAAGACCAGGGCATCACGATTCTGATGTCACACCTCGATGTTGAGGATGCCGATGACTGGTTCTATCCGTGGGGCTTCACGATGGCGGTTTACGCCGGTTCAAATTATAGCCTGCTGGGTGCTGTTGTCACCCCTTCACCGAACTTTTCCGGAACGTTAAAAGTACCCGTAACGGTGCACGACGGGCAGGATGAGAGCAATAAATTCGATCTTGAGATCACGGTTCATCCCGTTAATGATAAGCCCGTGATCACAGCGCACGCCACCCTCTCCACCAACGAAAATCAACCGATAACCCTGCAATCCGGACATCTTACTGTCAGTGATCCCGATAATAAATATCCCGATGATTTTACGATGACAATATTGCCGGGTAACAATTACAGTGTGAATGGTGCTACCGTCACACCTCAGGCGGGATTTTCCGGGACACTTTCTGTCAATGTTTCCGTGAACGATGGTCTGGTCGATTCCTCCCCGTATGCGTTGCCGATCGAAGTAAAGCCCGTGAACCGCGTTCCGGAGATTACCGGTCAGGCTACACTACAAACCAATGAGGATCAACCTTTGACGATCTTGTTCAGCCACCTGACCGTGGTCGACAATGACAGCAATTATCCGCAGGGATTCACTTTAAACATTTCATCAGGACCGGACTATACGTTCTCCAACACTACGGTGACCCCGGCTGCGGATTTTTACGGTAAGATCACGGTACCCGTAACGGTCAATGATGGAAAAAATACCAGCAAGCCGTTTAACCTTGTTATTTCCGTAACGCCCGTCAATGATATCCCGCGCATCACCGATCTGGAAACCGATCCGCTTTTCTACACTTCGGGTGATCTGTCCGCAGCGATCACCGAGACAGTGACTGTCTCAGACCCGGATGGGGACAGTATCATGTTCGCCGAAATAGGATTGCGTGCCGGAGGATATCAGGTCAACGCTGATAAACTTTACTTTACGCCTACGGACAACAAGAATATCCGTGCGGTATTTGATCCGGACAAGGGCATGCTGACACTGCTGGGTCAAGCCTCCCCTTCCAGTTATACGGAGGCGATCAGGTCTGTATACTTTCAGACCATTGCACCCTCAGATGGCAAGGTGTTGTATATTCTTGTGAATGACGGTAAATCCGCAAGTGAAGTTGTTGAAAGGACCCTGCAATTCGGACGCGCAGCGGTGGCCCTGGAAATTCCGACGGGCTTCACTCCAAACGGCGATCTCGCCAACGATACCTGGAGGATTGTTCCGCTCAAGAGCGAAGAGGCGTATTCACATGCCCGCATCAGAGTTTACAATAAGATGGGCGCGTTGGTGTATGAGTCCATCGGCTTTCAAAATGAATGGGATGGGCGGCTGAACGGTGAATTACTGCCTGCAGATACCTACTTCTATACCATTGACCTCAAAACGAGTACACCGGAAGGGTATGTAAAGGGGCTGGTGACGATCCTGCGCTAGATCCATTGCCAAACACCATGCGGCATTGCCATGGTGATGGCCCGGTCCTTAATCATCCAATGAATTGATCCACGCAGCTATCTTTATCGCATCCTCGTAAACCACGTGCGGCATCGGGGGCATGGCGGTTTCATATCCCGGCCAGTTCTGAGGTTGCGGGCTGTGGATGAGTTCGACAATCTTCTCGTTGCTGTATCCGCGTTCCGCAATTTCTGTGAAGCCCGGACCGATCTGCTTATTGCGGGTAGTATGACATGCCGTGCACGTGTAATTCACCAACAGTCCTTTCACTTCAAAGAAACCGGGGGCCTTCCCGGACGGTTCCTTCGCTGCCGGCTTGGGAGTAACACCTACCCCTGCCGTTGCTTCCGCTTTTTTATTATTCTTCTTCGCAGCGGTGGTAACAGTTGCCTTTGTCGAAACAGCAGAATTCCTGGTGATCAATTCATGTGCGGGCAATTTTCGTCCTGCCGGAATATGATTGAGCGTGTAGTAGGCCGTGGGATGCAGCAGCGGGTGGGCCTGCGCCTTGTCTCGGACACCCTGCAGGTAGATCTTATGAATATACGCTGGACGCAGATTTTCAACCACGATACGGGCCCTTGTACCGTCAGGGGAAAGGTTCACGCCCGTGACATTGCATTTCTCCTGATTAACGGGGGGGCTACCATAAACCACATGATATTTATAGATGAAGCTTTCGACCGAATAAGAAGCAAGATCTTCCGCGGTTGCGGGATCGACGGGTTTCGTGAATTCAATTTCGAACCCGTCGGGCATTGCACGGACTGCCTTCATTTCAAAGGGGACCTCATTCGTCCAGACCAATCGCTCCAGTCCTTCATCCGCGTCACCGGATGAACCCCAACCCCGCCGGGTCTCCCCTACGAAAAGGGATCCATCTTTTGCCCAGGCCATCCTCAGCACGCCTGAGCGGAATCCGCTGCGAAATGCAAAGGCTGCACCCTGATATTCACCGTTGATTTTTTCAAGAAAGACGCGGGAGATCATGCTCATACCCTGGTCACCCACGAGCACCTGTCCTGCAAAAGGGCCAAAATTACCTTCGGGAATTACGATTGGTTCAGAAGTCGATATGCCGAGATAACCATAGGGAAGCCAGACAGCAGGCAGGCGCAGCGATGGTATATCCTTGTTTACGTCAGCGAGTGTTATAATCTTTTCATTCTCTATATTCTGCGGACGAACATATTTACCTTCGTCATCCTTTGTTCGCCGGGGATCGATCCTGCTGTGCAAGTGGCTGGCCGCGACCTTTACAGGTGAGGATGGCTGGCTGGCCCAGTCAAGCCCTGCAGGATTTCCCATAAAATCTCCTTTCCGCACGTGCCAGAGGCCGCCGGAAGCGATATACTCACCCTGGTTGTCTGTGTAGAACAATTCGCCATCAATGATGCCCAGCCCGCAGGGTGAGCGCATGCCTGTTGCCCATGGTTCCATGCGACCGTCTTCAAAAATCTTCAGCGCCCAGCCCCGCCACGGTACAGCACTCCTTCCACGCCAGGATTCGCCGTTGAAAAAACCAAGGTTTGTCGTCACAAAGAAGGAGCCGTCAGGCGCAATCTGTGGACCATAACTGTATTCGTGATAATTTCCTGAGAGCGGCCATGCATAAATGGTTTCGAAGACATCACCCTTGCCATCGTGGTTGGTATCTGTAATTTTGGTGAGCTCGCCCCGCTGCGCGCAATAGAAGGCTCCCTCTTTGTAAACGAGTCCCAATACTTCGTGCAGGCCAGCGGCAAATTTTCGGAAGAACGGCCTTTGGCTTGTCGGATTCTCAACAATGAATATTTCCCCATGCCTTGTTGATAATGCCAGGTTGCCGTTGGGCATTACGGTCAGGCCACCCACTTCAAGCCTGGCGTCTTGCGGGGAGAATACGGGAACAATGTTAAAGAACTTTTCTTCTCCGGGAATATCCTGGGCAATGGTGTTCAGGCTTATGAAGCCAACGAGTAATGCGCTGACCAGGATTCTTTTTCCCTTTTCAAGAAGTTTCATGCAGTCGTATTTCATATCGGACATGATTAAAACAACAGGGTGTATGTCAACTCCATGGCTATGGGCAGGATTAATTCGGTTTGGCCGTCGGTATTCCGGATCACGGGTTCAGCGCCGCCGGCATCCTCTATGCGAAGATAGTAGGCGTTATCATCAACGATATAGAGGCCTTTCTCCACCAGCTCGATGCTTGATCCTGCTGCCAGCCGGACGTAAAGATCTTTTGCAGGTGCCGACAGGGTCAGGTGTCTGCGAATGCCCTCCCCGGTGGGAAGTGCATCCGTTGCATCGGTCACGGTGATCCCGTTCAACGCGTACCTGAAAGCGGGATTGTCATGCTGATCGATCACATATCCTTTTGGTTTGAAACCGGTACCTGTCGTGTCCTGTTTCCAGGGAGCTTTGGCGGAGGGAAGCTTGCTGATGGTTGTTACCGGGTTACCGAACGTCTGCACGGCGCCTGCAGGCCGGGATGATCCGTCGCCTCGGCTGTACCACATGGGGGTTGCATCCAGAAAATCTCCGCGCCAGACCTGGATAATGGAACCGGTATCCATATCATAGGTATAGTGAACATTCTCTTCGCTGCTTGCGGAAACAGCGTGTATCACCCGGGTACCTCCAGGCAGGTCCATGAAACTGCGGAAGACAGGGTTGTCAACACCTCTTACAAGGATCGGGTAAACGCGGTATGGTTTGGCATCTTCGGATTCAGGACGGGCGGAGCCATAATCCGTTATTGTGATATTGCGGAAGGCCACGGCGCCGTGATCGCCCTGGAACCGCAATGGACCGGTCGTTTTTTCCTCCCCCATGCCTCCGCGGGTGGGGCCCGACAGTTCAACATCTTCATGGATAAGAACCCCGTTCAACGTTACCTGGAGAATTTTTGCGGGCTGGATCTTTTTTCCGGTACCGTCGAAGCGCGGCGCCTGAAAGGAAATTTTCAGGTGCTGCCAGAGACCGGGCGCGCGACTTGCATTCAGCCTTGGAGGATGTCCTTCATAGCCTTTTTGGCCGGCTGGACGCTGTTCATCCCAGCGTTCATAGATGCCGCCATTCTTCCCTGAAGAAGGGCTTCTAACGGTCCAGCTATCCTCAAGTTGAATTTCGTACCGGCCATGGAGGTAGATCCCTGAGTTCGAGCCTTTGGCCATCAGAAAATCGAGCTCGAGATCCATGTCTCCGAATTCACGATTCGTGAAAAGGTCCTGCCCCTTATTTTTCTCGTCCGGGCGATTTACCAGAATCTTTTGACCTTCCCTGACGTACAGGACGTTCGGCTTCGCCAGGTCGGCGGAAACACCGCCGGCAAGCTTCCATGTTTCTCCGGCGTCTTTGAATGCGGCAAGCCCGTCAATCGGAACAATCTCCTGGGCATTGGTTACCGGCGCGATATACGAACAGATCAGGAGCGTGAAAAGGTATCTCATGCACAATTTTTTATCAGGTTTTATCAGGTTTCAGGCATCATCAGGATCCAGTCAGGAAAAGTTGCAGGCATTGGATATCAGACATCGTTGATTTTGTAACGGAGGATCTCCACTGACGCAGCATGCGTAAAATGTTATTGAAGAGAATAAAGCCATCCCATCAGCATTTACCGACGAGATGGCTTTTAATGAATGTGTGAACTTCTAAACTGTTCCCGCTATCGGGAAATTGTTGACCTATATACCTGTATAGTCAGGGTTTTGAGGTGTAAGGTTTGGATTATTGATCATTTCAGATCTCGTAAGAGGGAACAGCAAATGCTTTGCCTGTAATGCCTGATTCGAGTTCAATAATATGTGCCCGACGAAATCATCAAAGCCATTGTTGGTCTGGTTGTAAACCTTTCTCAGGCGAACCATATCAAACCAGGTGATACCCTCAAAAGCAAGTTCATGCCAGCGTTCACGCCACACAGCTTCCCTGAATGTTGTCTGGTTAAATGAGGCAAGGTCGGGTGTTGCCAATTGTGCTCTGTCCCTGATCCTTTTGAATGCATCGTAGGCTGCCTGATTGGGAGCACCGTCTGCTTCGTTTTGCGCTTCGGCATAAATTAAAAGGACCTCGGCAAAGCGGATCATCGGGACATTCAAATTATCCTTTTTAGAACCTTCAACGCCAGGACCGCCGTTGGCCGTCACGTTAAAGTGCTTGAAAATATAAGGAGCGCCGAGAGAAAAAAGCGCGCCGTTACCATTTGTATAGTAGTTCAAATAGAACCATCCTTCGCGATCAACTGCGCGCAAGTCACCTGGTTCGTATGAATTATAAAATGATACCGTCGGGATCGTGCTTCCTGTTCCGGAGTTCCCGCGATAGGTTACCGCCTTGAAGTTCGGAAACATGTTGGTCATTGGATTCTCAGCAACATCGGAATTGTATTGAATGCTGAAAATGTGTTCCGTTTTGTTATTATTCGCAGGATCATGAATCTCCCTATAGGTTGGGAAAAGGTTAATGCTTCCGGCGTTATCGATTACTTCTTTCGCCTTTGCTGCGGCCAAAGCATAGTACGCGGTTCCCTTACTCAAAGGGTATCCGGCCATGGTAAGATAGACCTTTGATAAGAGAGATTTTACAGCAGACTGAGAAACCCGTCCGCTTCCATCCGTCCATGACAAGCCGGCGGATTCAGCACTGACCAGGTCAGCTACAATCTGATCGTACACTTCGGCCTGGGGGCTCCGGGAAGGAAACGATCTGTCCGTAACATAATAGTGAGGTTCGAGTGTTAAAGGAACATCACCCCAAAGTCTGACGGCATAAAAATATGCCCAGGCCCGGAGGAACCTGGCTTCACCCAGAACCCGGTTCTTATGCGCTTCATCCATCGTTATTCCCGGCACATTTGCAATGACCAGGTTCGCGTTGGCGATTACCCTGTAAAGTCCTCTCCACCAATTCTGGATGTGACCGGTATTCGGATCATACGAGAGTGAATACAGATTGTTCAGGTCTGAATTCTGTGCTGTTTCCGTTGTTGTCGTCCCGGTAGGCGCTTCCAATAGTTGCCAGTTGGAAGAAAAAATTCCTGCGCCATCTCCAAAGAACCGTGTATCAGCATACGCTGCGGCAATCGCAACATCGGCGTCTTTACTGGTTTTGTAAAAGCTTTCAGGAGTAAGGTTTGACGGGTCCTCTTCCTTCAAAAAGTCGGAGCAAGCTGTCATGCCAAAGAACAGCGCGCATGAGAGGAACAGTTTGCTTGCATCTTTTAATCTATAATTCTTCATAGTAAATTCTTTTAGCAATAATTAATTACAGGCCAATCTGGAGACCAACCATAAATACTTTTGATTTAGGATATTCGTGCCATTTCATTCCCTGCGAGAACACGTTATCGCCATTTCCACCGCGAATCGGGGTAACCTCGGGGTCGCCAATGACTTCGTCATCTACGATCAAAAAGAAATTTTGAACAGATGCATAGATCCTCAGTCTGTCCAGCGCCAATCTATTCAGAACGCTTTCATTGAAGGTATAACCTAAGAGCATGTTTCTGCCGCGGATGAAAGATCCGTCCTGCACCCAATGAGAATCCACATTGGTTACATAGCCTGCTCTCGTTTCACGGATCTGTGCGATCATGGTGTTTTGATTTTCCGGAGTCCACGCATTCAGGACGGTCCTGTAACTGTTGGCAAGCGCCTGACGGTCTTCGCTGGCGTGCAGGTTCATGTCCATGAGATCATTCCCGTATGAGTATTGGAGCTCAAGCGTAAAATCAAGGTTCTTAAACCGCACGCTGTTTGTGAAAGCACCCCACCCGTCGGGGCTACCGTTACCGATGATCATCCTGTCTGCATCGTTAATAGCCTTATCACCGTTCACATCCAGGTACTTGATGTCGCCGGGCAACATGGTAAGATTATTTCTGTAGCTTCTGAATTGTGCGGCTTCATCAGCCTCGTCGGTTCCCCATACGCCTAATCTCACAAGTCCCCAGAAGGCTCCTGCGGGTTCTCCGATTCTGATGATGCTTGTAGGGTTGGTTATACCTGGTCCCCCCACGTTAAAGATGTCGGAAGAATTCGCCAGTGAAAGCACCTTGTTCCTGTTCATCGAGATATTGAAGCTCGAATTCCACGTGACATTATTCGTTTGCACGACCACGCCGCTGAGGGATAGTTCTATCCCCTTATTCTCCATGGATCCGACATTATACCGGTAGGTTGAATATCCGGTTGATTGAGGGACCGGAGCATCAAGCAACATGTCGGTAGTTTTTCTGTAATAGTAGTCAGCTTCGAGATTCAACCTGTTGTTGAACAAGCCCAGTTCGATACCAACATCGGTTTGAGCTGTTTTTTCCCATCTCAGATCAGGGTTACCTAACCTGTTAACGCCGGTGCCACCCACAGGTGTATTGCCCCACACCGTCCGGTAATTGGAGCTAAGCAGTGACAATGAAGAGTACGGAGGTATTTCAGAGTTTCCGGTCAGACCATAACTGGTGCGCAATTTCAGGTTGGATATGAACCGGTGATCAGCGAGGAATGACTCGTCAGAGATCCTCCAGGCCAACGCAGCAGAAGGGAAGAATGAGAACTTGTTATTTTCCCCAAACTTCGACGATCCATCCGCACGGCCTGTTACTGTCAATAGGTACTTACCCATCAGGCTGTAGTTAACCCTTCCGAAATAGGAGTTCAACGCCTGTCTGCTCGCATTTGAGAAAACAGTCCGGTTATCACTTCCTGCTCCTATGTTGTTATAGTGAAAGAAGTTGCTTGGAAAATTCCGCGATCCCTGGTCGATCAGGAAAAAATTTGTTTCCTGCCAGGAGACCCCTAAAAGGGCCGTGAGGGCGTGGATTTCATTGATCGTTTTAGTATAGGTCAGGTAGTTCTCCAGTGACCAGAAACTTTCTCTTTTGTTGCTGGTAGAAGCAGTAGCGATCCCGTTAGACGCCAGGGTGCTTGCGCTGAATTCGTTGTTCTCCTGCGTGACAACGTTTGCCCCTAAAACCGTGCGCATCTCAAGACCTTTCGCAAAGGTAATGTTGGAATAAACGCTACCCAAAGTGGTTTGTGTATTGAGAATATAATCCCTGTTCATCAACCTGTTGACAGAACTGAAGGATCCTTCCGCCAGGGGATAATCCCTGTTATTGGCATAGGTTCCGTCAGCATATTGCACTGGCATAAACGGAAAGTCTTCAACGATCTGTCTGGCGACGGCGTCGTTGATATCCACCAGGTTTTCCTCCTGGTTATTATAACTGAGGGTACCGCCTATCTTCAACCATTTCTTGATCTGGTCGTCCACGGTAAATCGTCCGGAATAACGGGTAAGATAGGAGGTCTTTAACAAGCCCTGGTCGTCGCGAAATCCGAGGGAAAGGGAATAGGTCGTACGCTCATTTCCACCGGTAAAACCAAGTTGATGGTTTTGAGACAGCTTTTGCTGGGTACTTTCTTTGTACCAGTCTGTATCGTACAGGTTGTTGCCATTCGCATCAAAAATTCTCGGATCGGTTCTGCGTAATGCAGGGTTAAGGTTTGCATATTTCCCAGCAGTCCATCCAGCCGGGTCAAACTTTGCCATATTCGCATAGGCAAGATCCTCTACCATCATATATTCCTTCGCATTCAAAGCTTCGCGCTCATTGGGTGCCTTTGTCGGAACACTGAAATCCACATCGTACGTTACCCTTCCTTCTCCAGACTGTCCACGTTTCGTGGTAATCAGGATCACACCATTTGCGCCCCGTGCTCCGTAGATCGCAGTCGAGGATGCATCTTTCAACACTTCGACGGACACAACGTCGTTGGGATTTATATAGTCAATAGACTGGCTGAACTGGTCCTGGTTTCCCTGTGGTAGCTGTACCCCATCCACTACATAAAGGGGATTATTGGAAGAGTTAATGGAACTGAAACCACGGATCCGGACATTGGCCTTTCCTCCCGGACGACCCGAGTTCGTGTTCACCTGTACCCCCGCGATCTTGCCAGATAAAGCCTGGTTTAAGGAAGGCGCAGGGCGCTCTCTTAACTTGTCTTCATTGACCGAACCAACGGCTCCTGTAAGGTCCGATCGTTTTTGGGTTCCATATCCGATAACCACGACTTCATCGAAAGTAGTGACATCTTCTACCATTGAAACATCAATCGTAGTCCGGTTATTAACCTGAATTTCCTGAGCCTTATAACCGATAAAAGACATTGTCAGTACCGCGGACTGCGTGTCAGGTACATTCAAAGAAAACCTTCCATCAGCGTCACTAGTCGTGCCGTTGGTAGTTCCTTTGACCAGAACGGAAACTCCCGGTAACGGCGATCCGTCCTGGGCGCTGGTCACTCTCCCGGTGACGGTCTGCGCCACGGCGGAGGCGCTCACCAGAAAACATAACGTAAAAAGTTTGAGTAAACGATGCATCATATTGTTGGGTTTTAATAAAACATGAACTCACCCACGCATTCAAAAGCGTTTCTCCTGAACCGTGGTATGATGCATGAATTACTGAAAAATGCAATCGATTTCAAACTTCTCACCGCCAGGTAACCTGCTAACCCGTATAAATTATGCTTCAAAAACCATCGGGAAATATCGGAAGTAATTGCATCCGGTAACTAACTTAACCTGCTGAACATGAATGAGTTTTATGACTAAAAGGGAAGGAAGCCTTTACATAGCCCCATCGCCATTCATCAAAAAGAAATTTATTTTAGAAAAATAGCGGAAAACAAAGGCCGTGTGCCTTAACGAAGGGCTTAGGGGGCCAAATCACCCTCCCCGCCAGGTGCTAGCGGTTTAGTCCGCGCGTCCGGTTCGCCTGTTATAAAGGCTGGGCGTCAT
Source organism: Chryseosolibacter sp. (assembly GCA_049791675.1). GTDB lineage: Bacteria > Bacteroidota > Bacteroidia > Cytophagales > Cyclobacteriaceae > Chryseosolibacter. The sequence goes on along the minus strand of JBARAD010000354.1, from coordinate 83,387 downwards.
CCCTGAGAGAAAAGCATTATCCCTTCGCTGCCAGTTCACCCGAATACTTCTGTATCTTCCTGATCGCTTCAGCAACCTGCTCCATTTGTGTTCTGGTACCGAGCAAGAGGTTCTGCATGAACCACACGCCCTGCTGTTCGCTGAGGATATCATTCTGGGGAAAGCGGTTGCGCTCGCGCCACTCCTTCATCTTTTTGTCCCCGTAAATTTTCAGGTAATGTTTGTTGTTGGCCAGTTCAGTGACGTACTGATCGGTATTCATTGTTCCGTATCCGCCACTGCATGGCACGCCCTCGGCGCGCAACGCCTCCATAAATCTGGCGCGGCTCAGGTCCGCGAAACGCGTCTTATCATAGCGGAACATATAAAGATGGTAGGCGCTCCGCGTGACGCCTTCATACAATTTTGCGGGCATAATTCCCGGAATGTCCTTCAGCATACCTGTCAGGTAATTTGCATTCGCGCTGCGGAGGCCGGAATGCTCCTGGAGGCGCGTCATCTGCGCGAGCAAGACACCGCTTTGAAATTCTGTAAGGCGCATGTTGGTTGCCCGCGTTCCTGCTCCGGGCGCGTATGCCATGCTCGCCCTCCCCTTCTGGCCCTGGTTGTGAAAGTTATCGCACCGAGCGGCGAACTGATCATCGTTCGTGGTGATGGCGCCACCCTCTCCGGCGTTGATATTTTTGGAAGCCTGGAAACTGAAACCACCGCCCAGGCCCAGCGTGCCAACCTTGCGGCCACGCCATTCCGCCATCGGCGCCTGACAGGCATCCTCGATAACAGGAACATTTACTTTGCGTGAAATTTCCATGATGGCATCCATATCCGCCGGTGTTCCTGCCATGTGCACTGGCATGATCACTCTTGTTTCGGGAGTGACCGCCGCCTCTATTTTTCCGGCGTCTATCTGGAAACTTTCAATGTCGGTATCGACCATCACGGGCAATGCATAGTTCAGCGCCACTACGTTGTACGTCGCGATGAAAGTATATACGGGAATGATGACCTCATCACCCGGACCGATGTCCAGGGCGCCGAGCATTGTATAAAGGCTGCTGGTGCCGCTGGAAACACCAAGACAATGTTTAGCACCCAGCAGGTGGGCGTATTCCGTCTGGAATTTAGAAATTGTGGGGCCGCCGGCCCTGCCCCAGATCTTGCTTTTCAGAACGTCGATCAGTGCTTTCTCTTCCCTTTGGTCAAACACAGGCCATGAGGGAAATGCACCCGGATGCGCCTTCGGTCCACCCAGCATTGCGGGTTTCACGTTCGAAGCGGATGCGATGTGCGGTATCCCGACGGCAAGGCCCACACCACCCAATGACAGTGCACCAATAAATTTTCTGCGATCCCACCTATTCTTCATGGCCATTTCTTCAAGGATTAATGAAAGACAATATAGGTTTTTTTTCGTGTTCTTATTACAGGTGTTTGGAAATTACAGGAGATGCGTTGCTGATACCGCCTGCATAATTAATCGCCACGTTCTTCATCAGCAGAATAAATTGATTTAATTGCACATCGCTTTTTGATTTATCATCGACCTTCATGAACCTGAAAAAACATTTTCCATTGACCGCGGAGATCAAGAAAAGCACGGCCCTGAACCGAATGACTGGTGGAGCAACGCGGGCCCTGCCATTCATATTGTTGACAGCCATGCTGGCCGGTTGTTCGGCAGACAGGCAGCACGCCGACCTGATACTGACAAATGGCAAGATCATCACGGTTGACAGTAGCTTTTCGATCGCTGAAGCTGTTGCGATAAAGGATGGTAAATTTATTGAGGTAGGCGACAAAGAGACTGTGCTGATGCACGCCGGAGATTCAACAGAGATCGTTGACCTGGGAGGCCGTGTGGTGATACCGGGGTTGAATGAAGGACATGCCCACCCGATTGCATCCTCGCAAAGTGAATATGAGGAGCCCATACCGGATGTTCATACCATCGACGACGTAGTGAAATGGGTTCAGCAACAGGCCAGCGTGAAGAACGATGGGGAATGGATCATTCATCCCAAATTCTTTATCACACGCCTCAGAGACATGCAGCAGATCACAAAAAAACAGCTCGACGCTGCCGCACCTGATAATCCTGTCTTTCTCAACGGCAGTTACGGCGGTGTCATCAATACCCGGGCCCTTGCGGCTTCGGACATGACCCATGTCAACCATCCTGGCGTTTTGAAAGATGAAAGGACAGGACAGCCTACCGGAATCATTCTGAGGTCCGCTTTCCCGTTGCTGGCCCTGCCGAAATCAGCCTCACTGTCAGAGGAGAAAAAGTCGGATTTGCTGAAGGAGCAATTTCGTCTGTATAACAGCATTGGGATCACTTCCGTGTGTTCGGGCGGAGGCACGCCGGAAGAACTCAAGCTATTTGAAGCGCTGAAGGAGAAGGGTGAACTCACCGTGCGTGTCTTTCACAACATCCGCGTGCCCCTGGATCTGCAGAAATCAACCGAGGCATTGACGGAGGACCTCAGAACGCTTGGGATAAAAACCGGGGATGGAAATGAATGGGTCAAGGTGGGCGCTTTAAAAGTCGTGCTGGATGGAGGCATGCTTACCGGTACAGCATTCCTCCATGAGGGATGGGGTGCAAAAGCGAAGGAATTGTATGGGATCAAAGATCCCGGATACCGGGGTGAGTTATTTATTTCCCGGCAGGAGCTTTTCAGGATTGCTGCTGCCGCAAACGAACTGGGTTGGAAATTCACCGCCCATGTAACGGGAGGTGCCGGCGTCGATACGTTGCTTGCCGCCTATGAGGATGTGAACAGGATCAAGCCTATCCATGAGAGAAGGTTCTCCATTATTCACGGCAATTTCTTTACGGATGAGGCCATCGGAAAAATGGCGAGGCTGGGCGTCTATGCCGACATGCAGCCGGCATGGTTTTTCAAAGACACCGACCTTCTGCACCATGTGCTGGGAAGTAACCGGATCAAGACATTTCATCCATACCGGTCGCTGGCGGAGGCGGGTGTGATGATCAACGGCGGATCGGACCATATGGTCAAACTCGATCCTGACCTTGCCATCAATCCCTACAACCCTTTCACGGCCATGTGGTCGGTCATCACAAGAAAGACAGATAGAGGTACCGTTTTTAATCCGGCGCAAGCCATATCCCGCGAAGAAGCCTTGAAAATGTATACGATCAACAATGCCTATGCGTCATTCGAAGAAGCGGTGAAAGGTTCCATTGAACCGGGAAAGTTTGCGGACCTGGTGGTGCTCTCAGAGGATATGCTCACGTGTCCCGAAGATGAGATCAGGAATATCCGCCCTTTGTTGACGATGGTGAATGGTAAAACAGTGTTTGAGACGGGCGACCTTAAACCCGGACCAAAAAAGTAACGTGCGATCGCTGGCGCCGAGGCTTCCGGTTTCATCCAGATAGCTTTTCCATCCCCGCTTGTTCAGGGTTTTCAGAGGAGCATGCATGTTGAGATCTTCCTTCACGCTTCCCCGCTGTGTCAAAAAAAAGGATTGCAGGCGTTACCTGCAATCCCTCTTCCTGAATTATAACCAAAACTATCTGCGCTTCTTTTTCGCAGGCGCGGGTTCATTTTTAATTTTACCTTCAAAGTATCCCACGACGAGCTCAGTCAGGTCACTCGCGGCAGCAGGGGTAAAGGGCGATACGCGTTCAACTTCGTATCCGCCAAAAGGCCACTCTCCGGCAGTGGGCAAATAGCCGAACCATCCGTTTGTATAACCATAGTAAAAGGTATATTCCAGGGGTGACCGTTCGCGCACTTCATTGGAGACTTCACAGAACAATTCAATGGGAGCGCTCCAGATGCCGATGTCGTTATTGATCTTCAGGAACCTGACGGGCATCCTGACCAGGTTGGTTCCTTCTCTTGTCGTTTTTGAATATTCTTTCAGTTCAGCTGGCCATCCGAGGTCCGGCTTGCGGGGTGTTTCCAGCATCTGGGCGCCTGACGTAAGTTTCACTTCACTGGTAGCCGCCGAGATCTTTTTATTGGCTTCAATGATCCGGTCGCCCAGCAGTACCCTGAACTGACCCAGGTGGCCTGCTTTCGGAGAAGGATATACGCTGTAGATGGGTGCGAGATTTCCTGCGGCGCCATTAATGAACAGCACCGGCGCGCCGATCTTTTCCTCGACATATTCAGCAACAACACCAGGGGCATCACCACTGATGAGTGTATTCTGTGGACCCAGTACGGTGCCATGAATCGCGTAGTTGGCAATGAGCGCCAGCGGGCTACCGTCTGCCTTGTCGATGCGGATCATCCCGATACGTCTGTCAACAGGTCCATCGGGGTTGAGCCCCAGTGAAGCTTTACCGTCAACATCGATCGCGCGGCGGTTGATGTTCGCCTGTGAGAATCCCCATCCGACTCCCAGTTTTGCAGGCGCGAGTTTTTCACGTGCTTCTTTGATACCATCAATGAGTTGTTGTTCCATCAGTTGGGTATAGGCCGGATCCAGTTCTACGAGGCGGTCCGCAAGGTAGGTGGCATACATTCCGGGGGAACCCACTTCAGGCGCGGAATGGGTATGGGTTACTGTCCACCAGATGTTCAGGGGATCAATGCCAAATTGTTTTTTGATACGGGCCGTTACGCGATCGTACTCTGCAGGCGAGATCAGGCAGATGTCCGTTGAGATCAGGAAGAACTGTGTGGTACCATCATCCAGCGCAACGATCTTGTGGAAAATAGGATCATGTGTTCCTGTTGAATTTCGCGGGCCATAGCCGAGCAGGTTTTGTGGATCCTTCGGCGTGATGTCAATCTTTACAACGGAGGCCCTGAATGTGGATGACTGTGCGAACGTGGCGTTCGAGATCAGCATGCCAAAGGACAAAAGCATCATGGCAATCCGTCTCCGGCGCACCCCTTCCCTATTCTCCGCTGGTGAAATAGATGTTTTCATGTTATCTTAAATTAATAAATACACAATTTGTCAGGCCGTCGTCAGGAACTTATTTGCTACTTCAGTCCCGGATCCCGCAATTCACCTCTGAGATAGCCGATGACGGCTTCCGTCAGATCTTTCTCGGCTGCAGGCGTAAACGGCGATACCGAGGGCTCGTATCCTCCTTCTGTCCATCCTTTGCTGGTCGGCAGATATCCCAGGTTGCCATTGCTATATCCGAAATAAAACGTAAATGGAAAAGGCGATCTTTGACGAACGGTGTTCGAGACTTCGCAGAACAGTTCCAGCGGTGCGCTCCAGATGGCGACGTTTTCATTGATCTTCAGAAAGCGCACTGGCAGGAGCACCATGTTTTGTCCTGAAGGTGTTGTGCGTGAATAGTTGGCCATATCCGCGGGCCATCCCATATCCTTCCGCGGCGTCTCGACGATCAGTTTTCTGGAAACCAGGTTAACGTGTTCAGTCGTCTGCGCGATGGCGCGGTTGGCTTCCAGTATTTTGTCGCCGAGCAATACCCGGAATTCTCCGAGATGTCCTTGTCGTGCGCCGGGATAAACACTGTAGATCGGTGCGAGGTTTCCTGCGGCTCCATTGATAAAGAGCATGGGCACTCCGGTTTTTTCCTCAACGTATGCGGCGACGACGCCCGGGGCATCGCCGCTGATCTCGAGATTCTGCGGGCCCATTACCGTTCCATGGATGGCGTAGTTTGCGATGATTGCGAGCAGGCTGCCATCCGGTTTTTCAAGGCGCAGCAAGCCGATGGTGCGATCGACCTCCCCATCGGGGTTCAGGCCGAGGGAAGCTTTGCCGTCGACATCGATCGCGCGGCGGTTGATGTTGGCCTGCGAGAAGCCATAGCCTACCCCGAGGCGCGCGGGGGCAAGATTTTTTTTCGCCTCCAGGATGCCGTCGATGAGTTTTTGTTCGTGGATGTTGGTGTATTCATTTGCCACAGCGTGTTTGTAGCGGTCCGGCAGAAAGATCCCGGAAATTCCCGGAGGTCCTACTTCCGGAGCGGAGTGTGTATGCGTGACTGACCACCACAGGTTCACCGGATCAATGCCGTGTTCGCGCTGGAGGATGGCGGCAACCTTATCATATTGAGAGGGTGCCATTTTGCCGATCTCAGTGGAGATCAGGAAGAACTGCGTATTGCCGTCGTCGAGTGCGACAATGCGGTGGTAGATATGGTGCATCACGCCCGTGGATTTCCTTGCGGCATAGCCTGCCAGCATCTGGGGATCGTCCGGGGTGATATCTACTTTTACAACGGAGGCGCGGAAGACTGACGGAGCGTTCTGCGCTCCGGCAAACAAGGGCAGACATAAAAGTAAAGCAATAAAGGCGTGGGCCGCCGGCACCGGCCATCCTTTAACCGGTGAGGGCAAAGGACGACCAGCGGCGACTTTACTTGTCAATAATATCGGATAGAAATTCATCAATTGGTTGTTCAGCGTACTTAGTAGTTCTGATTTTGTGTCAGTCCACCGGATCTCACATCGTCGTTGGGAATCGGCAGAAGTTCGTGCTTCGCTTCGATAAATCCAAGTGGCCCAAGTTCCTGGGCTGCTCTCCCCCACCGTACGAGGTCAGGAAAACGAACGCCCTCAAATGCAAGCTCCAGTTGTCTTTCTGTTACGATCGCCTCGAAGAGATCATTGCCGGTAGCAGAAATATCCGGAAGCTGGGCCCTGTCACGAACTTTGTTCAGTTCAGTGCGGGCACTGTCTTCATCTCCCATCCGGTAATAGGCCTCCGCTGCCATGAGCAACACATCAGCGTAGCGGATAAAACGCCAGTTCGTAAGATAGTTGCTGGAAATAGAGCCGCCATTTGCAAGCGAAGATTCGGTCAGGTAGTTCCCATATTTTCTGCGGATAACACCTTCGAATTCATAGTAGTCCGGGTTATTCCAGTCTCCGCCCATCGCTCTCAATTCTTCCACAGACATGAGCGTATGTTTTCTTCTTTCAATATCTCCGGCATTAACGAAAGCGTTGTAAAGTTTCGCTGTGGGAGAATTAAATGCCCAGCCACCGCCAGCGAGGGAATCACCAGGCGCCATGGTGTAATGGGTAGCCTTAATGCCCATCAATTGGATATACTGGTTACTCTCACGGGCTCTTCCGCTACCGGTCTGATCAGTATAGGAAACTTCCAGGAGTGATTCCTTTCCGAATTCACCTTTCTTGGAGAATATGAATCCGAAATCTTCTTCAAGACCGTATTGGTTAGAGGCAATGATATTGTTTAGCTGTTCTGCAGCTTCGCTCCATTTTTCCTGGTAGAGGTAGGCCTTTCCCAGAATGGCCTGGGCCGTTCCTTTGGCAATACGGAATTTATCACCCGCACTGTATTGGTCTTTTGCAGGCAGTACTGCGATTGCTTCTGTAAGGTCTTTTTCGATTTGGGCATAGATCTCTCCTACACTTGCGCGTTTTTGTGCAGTAAAGTCCTTGGGTTCGAGGTCATTCAGGACCAGGGGAACTTCACCCCATAGCGCAACGAGGTCAAAATAGTTGTAAGCTCTCAATGCCTTCGCCTCAGCAATCAACCGCTTCCTGAGATCAGTATCGGGTTGAACCCTGTTGATCACCTGGTTTGCGCGGTTAATGGTATAGTAAATTGTGCGCCATACTTTGAGGATGATATCATTTTCTGAATCGAAATTGAATTTATCGAGTGTCTGATAGCCCGGTTGGTCGCCGGGGCTGGCGCCGGCAGCATTACTCTCATCGGAAGGCATTGTTTTCAGCATATAGACACTGGCGAAGCCCCACACATATTCTGACTGCATCATATCATAGACTGCGGTGGTTGCCTGCAATGCGTCTGCATCGGTCTTGTAAAACTCTTGCGTAGGAAGTTTTCCCGGGATGTCTGTGTCCAGGAAATCATCCGAACATCCGGCGGCCATGACGAAAGCCGCGGTTGCCATACAGGATTTGAGAAATATATTGATTTTCATGGTTATCAGGATTAAGAATTAAAAGTTGAAGTTCAGTCCTACCATCATCCTTCTGGGCACAGGGTACACGCCTCTGTCGATCCCCAGGCTGGTTGTATTATTGCTGCCTGCCTCGGGATCAAGTCCCGGATATTTTGTGAAAGTGAAGTAATCATCCAGAGAAACATACACCCTGATATTTTTTGCTTTCACTTTCTCAAGAAGTGCCTCAGGCAACGTGTATCCAAGTTGCAGCTGTCTGATCCGCATGAAGGATCCGTCAAAGACCATTTGATCACTGTTGTATATGTAGACGTTGGTTGTGCTCGGGCCAAACATACTGTTGGTGCTTCCCGCCCCTGTCCACCGCTCGTTATAGAATATGGCAGGACGGTTTGTTGTAGAGGCATCATTGCGGTTGAAGCCCATCAGGATCTCATTTCCAATCTGGCCTTGCGCAAATACCAGGAAGTCGAATCCTTTGTAAGTCATGTTCACCCGTGCTCCATATACGAAATCAGGATGCGGGCTTCCGATAAAGGTATGATCGTTGGGACTTATCCGCCCGTCTTTATTTACGTCTACAACAATTGGATCGCCGGGTTTTGGCACATAGTCTACGATGCCATTATCGGCTACGTAGGAATTGATCTGCTCCTGCGTTTGGAAAATGCCATCGGTTTTGTAGCCGCGGAAAAACCAAAGCGGATATCCGAGCTCAAATGCCGTTGCTGTCCAGCCTGTACCCACGGAAACGCCGCCCACGCGCGGATAGAGTGGATTCAGGTAAGTAGCTTCATTTTTAATAGCCGTACCATTCAGGGCAACCTCATATTTGAATTCGCGATCGAATTCCCTGTAGGCAAGTTCGACTTCAATTCCATGATTCCTTACGTTACCGCCATTGATCTTGGGAAGCGGGAACCCGACAAAGTTCGGAGGCGTACCTGGTGTTAAAAGATCTTTTGTGATTTTATTGAAGTAATCAGCTGTCAAAGTGATCTTATCATTCAGGAAGCCAACGTCTACACCAACATCAAGTTGTTCGCTGGTCTCCCAGGTCAGATCCATGTTCGCGAGGTTGGCTGGCTCCGCGCCGATCAGGAAGGTGCCATTGCTATTCATATAGCGGATGTTCTGGGAAGTAATGACAGAAGCCCATTGTCCCGAAACAAGGTTGGAAAGGTTACCGTTTTGACCCCAGCTTACACGCAGTTTCAAATGATTGAGGTTTGATTCAGACGGAAAGAAACTTTCATTGGACATTAACCAGCCCAGGGAGACCGAAGGAAATAGTCCCCAGCGATTGCCAGGAGGCAACAGGGAGGATCCGTCACGGCGAACGGTGGCATTGAACAAATACCTGCCGGCAAAATCGTAAGACAGCCTTCCGTAGTAAGATGATAATCGGTCATTCACTTCATTGCCGTTCACGCGGTCACCGGTATCCGGCACGTAATCATGATAGGCGAACTTGTCTTCTTCCCGGAACATTCCGACAGACGTACCGCTCAATACACTATAGGAGTTGTTCAGAGCAGACGTTCCGGCGAGTATGCTGAAGTTGTGTTGGTCGATCGTTTTCTGGTAAGTAGCAAAGTTCTCCCATTGCCAGGTAAAACTATTGGAATAAGTATCAAACACATTGGCACCGGCGAGGTTCATCACCTGGGGTGTAAACCAATATGACGGATTCCATCCATGGTTCTTCATGAAGTTCGCGTCGATACCGTAGCGGGTAGTGAATTTAAGTCCCTTGATAAGTTCGACATCGGCGAACACATTTCCTGCTATGCGGTTTTCGATCGTGTTTGTCTTTGTGATGTCCATCCTTGCAAAGGGGTTGCTGTTCGAGATTGCAAATTTCGAGAGGCCGTAAAGATTTCCATTGGCATCGCGGATCAGCGGATGGCCGGCATTGATGGCTTGCTGCACATGTGCCGGGACAGCGCCTGTATACACCACAGGTGTGAGTGGGTCGAGCAATAGGGCGTTACTGATGATACCACCGTGTTCTGAGTCTTCAGCAATGGCCCCCCGGTTGATGTGTGAGTAAGACAGTCTGTTACCGATCTTCAGCCAATCTTTAATTTTATGGTCACTGTTAAGGCGTAGAGAATAACGATTGAACGTTGCTTTTTCGCCGCCGACAATTCCCTGTTGTTTGAAGATCGAACCTCCGAGGAGGAAGGATGATTTATCATTGCCACCGGAAACGTTCAGGGAGTGGTTTTGCATGGGTGCATTGTCGACGATTTCTTTAAACCAGTTGGTGCCGGGTCCTTCAACTTCAGCCACTTCCGCTGCGGTTGGTCTGCCTGGCGTTTGGGCTTCTTCCAGATAAGCGCCGTATTGCTGCGCATTCATCATCTTCATTGTTTTACCAAGAGACTGCACGCCATATTGACCGCTATAACTGATATTGGTTGTTCCGTTTGTACTACCGGTTTTGGTTGTGACGAGCACAACGCCGTTCGCGCCCTCCGCGCCGTAGATGGCGGCTGACGCTGCATCTTTCAGTACTTCAATGGAGGCGATTTCGCTCGGATGCAGATAGCCGATCCCGGATGGCGACCGCATGCCATCAACGATGTACAGCGGTTCTGATTTTCCGTTGGAACCCGTCCCCCTGATCCGAACCTGTACATTACTGCCCGGAGATCCTGAGGCAGGCAATACGTATACCCCCGCCGTCCTTCCCTGCAGTACCTGTTCGGAACGCGAAGTTGACACAGTCGCCAGCTCCTTCGCATCCACGGAAGAAATGGCACCTGTAATAAGGCTTTTCTTCTGCGTTCCGTAACCCACTACCACTACTTCCTCGAGTGCCTGAACATCCTGCCTGAGGGTTACATTAACAGTAGCTCGGCCGTTGATCGCGGCTTCCTCGGTCACGTACCCGATGAACGAGAAAACCAAAACGCTGTTTTCATTCTGCACATTCAGGGTAAATCTGCCCTCGACGTCTGTAGCGGTTCCGTTGGTTGTTCCCTTTTCCAAAACGTTGACGCCTGGTACGGATTGATTGTTTTCATCCATCACAGCTCCGGAAACGGTAAAGGCCTGTTGACGCGCGCTCACTGTAGAGATAAGGCTCGCGTGCAATTCGCCGTGATCTTCATGGGAGGCTTTGTCCTTTTTAAACAGCAAGACCTGCTGGCCGGAGATTCTGTAAGCAATTGCGCTGCTTTTAAAGATCTCCTCCAACGCCTGGATCAGGGTTACATCCTTCAGGTTGATCGAGATGCTCCTGCCGACGTCTACCTGCTCGTGATTGTAGAAGAAGGTAAAATCGGTTTGACGTTCGACTTCCTTGAGTACCTCCTTGATTGTGGCTACTTCCCTGATCAGGGAAATTTTACCATCTTCTGGTAATGTGTCAGCGTAAAGCTGAAATGAAGCGATTGATATGACTACCCATGTCATCATTGATTTCAGCAATAATGATTTGAATGGGTGATGCCATTGAAAATCGCTCCCGGTTCCTGGTCGAGATTTTTTCATAGATTTAGGTGTTTGTTTATTTTAACTTACATTGTCCAGCGCAACGGCTGGGTATACACCGGAGGTGCTCCAACACTTTCCGGTGTTTTTATTTTTGCCCGGGACTGGATTTTTTCCTTATCCCGGATTATCAAATCTTCTTTTTTCCCGCGGTGCGCCTTCACATAACGACCCATCAATAAACACGTCGCTGCCCTCGATCCGATAAGTCACATGGTGCGAGGCCTCTATCAATTGTAGGACTTCCTCAAGCGTCTCACGCTCAATACTGGCAGTGAGCCTGCAGTTCAGTCTGCCTTTGTTTTCAGTATGGATATTGACTCCGTACCACTTCTCCAATTGCAGGATGGCGTAGTCCATGGCCTGGGCATCAAACACCAGTTTCTCTTCTTTCCATGCCCCACTTTTTTCTCCGGGAATCTCCCGGATGTTGATAACTTTTGAAACTTTATCGAATACCGCGAGTTGGTTTGGTTTCAACTCAACATCACCGATCCGCGTGCCCGTAACGTCGGACTGCTCAATGCGTACCTTGCCTTCCACCAGCGTGGTCTCGACAGTCTTCTCTGTTTTATAAGACTTAACATTAAAAGATGTTCCCATCACCTTGATCTTGATAGAAGATGTGTGCACAATAAACGCCTTGCCGGCATTGCGGGCCACATCAAAGAAAGCCTCTCCTTCCAGGTAAACATCCCTTGTTGACTGCTTTTCAAAATCCTTCGGATACCGGAGTTTGCTGCCGGCATTTAGCCAGACTTTGGTGCCATCATGTAAAAAAACAACGGTCTTTTCGAAATTGGCATTGGCCACATAATCGTTGGCCACATAGTCAACCGCACGCTGATCCGTGTGAATCGCTGAAGAAAGCATATTCCCCCTCCCGTTCGCAATGTGCAATGCGGCCCATGAAAGCAGGGGAACCAGGATCACCGCGGCGGCGGCGCGTACCCATAGGCTTTCAGTTGCAAAAAGCCGATGCCTTGCCATCACATAAGGCTTTTCTTTGCGCTCTTCTTTTTCTGCGCGCAAAGCCATGAGCAAATTGTTTCGCATGCTTTGATGCGCATCTTCATCCAACGCGTGTTTGGGAAAATGCAGGGCGGAGATCAGTTCCCGTGCTTCCGCTATGGCCGCGGCGCGGGCAGGGTGCTCCTTTATGAAGCAAGTCCAGAACCAATCGGATTCTTCGTCAGGATTCCTTACCCACCGGATGAAAAAGCTGTCGTTAGCAAAGTCGCTGGCGGTATAATCTCTGTACTTCATTATCTGGTATTGTTGCCCTTTACTATTACAAAGGCATCCTGGTGATGTATTCTAATCATCTTTTTCAAAAATATTTTCTAATTTCTTCGGTGAGTCCATAGGGCGGCTGCGCTTATACGAAAAGCATTACAATGGTTTAAGCGGTAGCGATATCGGGATATTATTCACTTATTTTTATCAAACAACAACCAACCTAACCGTGCAGGGATCTTTTGCTCAGGAAAAAGTTTGCGCTGTAGAAGGTTCTGCATCACCCCAGGGACGGGTCTTGCATCCACAACATATGAATGACCTCCTGTTGTGGACCGCGTTCAGGTCTGGCGATGAGAAAGCTTTCATCAGCATCTTCGACAGGTTTTCGCCACCCATGTTCAACTATGGATGTAAAATTTCTCCGGAATCAGACTTGGTGAAAGATAGTATTCAGGAATTGTTTATTGAGATCTGGCAAAACCGCAAAAGACTAGGCGATACCGACTCCATCAAGTTCTACCTTTTCAAATCATTGCGAAGGAAACTGTTGAGAACAAAAGACAAACTGCAGAACGCTTTAACCGACGGCTTCACCAATGAAGATATCGCTCAGGTTGCGCCATCGCACGAATTCGTTCTCATCGCAGAGCAAAGTTCGCTTGAGCGGAAGCGGAAAGTCATGCGGATGCTGGATCAACTTTCAAAGAGACAGCAGGAAGTGCTCTTCCTCCGGTATTTTGAAGAACTGAACTGTGAACAGATTGCGGCCGTGATGGGCATTGGAAGACAGGCAGTATACAACCTCATCCATCATGCGATTGACGAGCTAAGAAAAGCCAACAGATCCCTTGATGCCTTTGTTGACTGAGGGAATTACGCATGACCTACTGTCAGGTGATGCGCAGTGAATCCACGTGGCGAGCTTTATCTACCGACGGATCCGCACGCATACATCACCTATTGGAGAATCCTGCATCACTTGAGAATTGTTCGCAGCAGCGCTATTTGACTGGGACGAGGGTGATCTCGCGCAGATCAAGCAATGCTCCTTTGCGGGATTTGTCTGCGGGGCGAAATACGATCTTATGCTTGCCCGCGACCAGCTGGATCCGCCCTATCTTTTCCTTTCTGTAGGTAAACCAGGATCCCGACTTTGCGATCTTACCTTTTAATTGTTGTTTACCGGCGTCTATAACAAAGGACTTTCCCGCTTCGGCATCGGAAACTGACCAATCAAGGTACACGTCGTATCTGGCTTTGCCTGCCAGCTCCACTTCCCATTCCACATGATCCGCTTCGGTGAACCATCCGAATGCTTTCCACTCCGGCATGTATTTGATCTCAGGGCCAACGGCGCGGGCACTTGCTGCCGTTAAATGCACTGTGTTGTCATTGCCGGCGCGGACCACTTCCGCTGCGTTGTTTTCAGGACGCCTTTCTTTAAAAGTGGCGGGCAGGATATCGTGAACACCCGCGATAATAATATCTTCGACTTCTTCGGAGAAGGGCGACGGTTTGTTGTACCAGTACATGCTGGCGTCCGCTTCATAGCCACCTTCCTTTATCACGCGTCGTGAAGCGATATAACAGGGCACGTCATTGGCGTACGCATTCACCCACAGTTTCTCTGCACCCAGTTCATTCTTCAGGCGGACGGAGTAATCTACCACGACTTCGCCGGCGAGGTTAACCATCGCAAAGTCATCGCCAAACGTCCAGGTTTGAATGGGATAAAGAAGATCGGCGGGAATATCCTGACCGCGGGCGATGCGGTCAAGGGCCAGCCGCGCATAATAACCTTTTACCGATTTATCTTCGGTCTGGGCAATCAGTTCAGGAACGGTCGGAATTTTTGCAAATGGCAATCGGACCCATTTCATACGGCCGACCGGCGGCGCAGAAACAGGCTGAAGCTGCGCGGTCAAAAGCTTGTCCACCTGCGTGGCAATCTCTTGTCCGTAGTTGGTGACATGCTCCATTTTTCCGCGCGGGTTTGGGTTGGCATCGGCGCCACATCCGATGGCGATCATCGCCAGCGTTCCCGGATGTTTTGCCTCAATCATTTTCTGGGCCTCTCCCATCCAGTCACCGTGTATCTGGTTCACCTCACCGCCCAGCGTGGTTCCATGACAGGCGTAATTCACCAGCACGGCGCGCAATTGCCCGTCAGGATCCGATACGCGTAACAACGGCAGCGCCGGATCAACGGGACCTCCCTCGGTGCGGCGGTTCTTTGCGAAATTCGCCTGACTTTGTCCCCATGCCACCCATGCGGGTTTTCTGTCTTTCATGGCCGCGAGCGCCACATCTTCAAGTTTTTGCGCCAGCTGATGGGTGTATTGTGAAATGTGGATCATGTGCTCAAGTGCGAGGAGCGAGTCGCTGAAGTTTTGTCCTCTGTACTGAAGAACATTCAGCGCATTGCCGACCTCCGGGGCACCATGTGTATGAGAAGCGCAGATTACCAGGTGCGCAGCATCGATTCCGATCTTTTTGGAGAGCTGTTCCGCCAATTTGGTGGTCATGTGTCCTGGAATGCCCAATAGATCAACCGTGATAAAGATCGACGGATTTTGATCATCTGACCCGAAAGCGAGGGCCTTTGCTGAAAGCCGGTGTATCACACCTTCTGATTCCGTCTTCTTTCGCGCTCCATAACCCGCGAGCCTGATGGGACCATCCGGCGTAATGTCCACGCGGGCAACGCCGACGTCGATGCGGTTCTGCGCGACAGAAGAATTCTGGGCGAGCACTGCATTGCCGCCAAGGAGAATGCAGGCAATAAAAATCAGATAGGCGATTCTGAGATTTTTCCGGATGCTATTGTCAGGAAGAACTGCCGTTAAAGTCAGGTGTGATTTCATATTCAATGTAAGGTGCGTCTGTAATCAGGGCTATATCTCTAAAATGGTTTTTTTAAATAAGATTTCAATATCAGGGCCCGATAAATTTCAAATTTTCCCCGGCCCTGAGAATTAATGACGAAAGGATATTGACAGGACCTGGTGAGGGAATCCGGCATCACGTATAGTGTAACGCTTAACTTACGGACACTACCTCCTCCCATTCCTGAGACTGCACTGATTTTTCCAGGGCCTCCAGTACTGCAATGCCTTTCAGGATACTCTGGTGACTGCGCGGCTCTTTGCCTGTGCGGAACATCTCCACCATGTCGGTGTAAGCTTTACCGGGCTCTTCTTCTTCAAGGCGGCTTTTCAGGGGCGTGATTCCACTTTTTGTTTCAGCATACATCTCAAATTTGTATGTCTTGTCCATGAAGATCAGCGTGGCGAGCATGCCGTTGGCAAAGGCCAGGCTCGCCGTCGCATTTTTTTCGTTTCTGGTGACGCGTGCTTTTAGTATATCTTCTCCGAAGATATACATCAGTGGCTCAACAAGATGTACGCCATAGAAAAATACTCCACCCCACACCGAATTGATGTCAACAGGCCCATAGCTCACCACCTGATTGATTTCGCCCATTGACGCAACCTGTTCCTTGATATCTGCCGTGTTCGCGGAATGCGCCAAGCCGCTGTAAGAGGTTACGGGTGTGCCCGCCTTCTGTGCCATTGCCAGAAACTTTTTTCCTTCTTCGACCCGGTAGCAGAACGGTTTGTCAATAAACGTTGGGATACCTGCTTTGACAAACGGCGTCGCAGCCTCAAGATGGTATTTTCCGTGGCGGTGATCCACGATCAAAGCATCGATTTTGCCCATCATTTCTTTCGGGTCCTTCACCATTGCAGGAATGCTTCCTTTTTCCATGGCCGTTTTAGCCAGCGCCTCTGTTTCGCCCCACACATATTTCACTTCCAGTCCCGGAAATTTTTTATCGACGTTAAACATTTTGCCATAACCGATGGTATGTGAATTTTCGGCGCCGATGATGCCGATGCGAATGGGTTTTGTTTTTTCCTTTGTCATAGTAAAAGCGGAAGCGGATGTTAAGATTGCCGGGGCAAGACCTGCGCCTGCGCCGATTTTTTTAAGAAATGACCTTCTCGAATTCATACATTGATATTGTTACATCTGTTTGATTCATTACCCCATTGCGCCCGAATTCACTTCCGTCTTTTGATATCCAATGCCCAATACATGCTGTTGACGAGCAGTTGGTTGAATTGTTGGTCATCAAAGTCCGCCGGATAGCCGAGCGACGTATAGAATACCCGACTTTTGTCTTTTGTCAGACGTGTCCAGGCGATGGGTTCTGTTTTGCTGTCTACCCTGCCCGTTAGAAGCACGGTTGCTCCAGTGTCCAGTAAAGGGGATACGCGGT
This sequence comes from Chryseosolibacter sp., assembly GCA_049791675.1. GTDB lineage: Bacteria > Bacteroidota > Bacteroidia > Cytophagales > Cyclobacteriaceae > Chryseosolibacter. Next base: position 66,495 of record JBARAD010000354.1, on the reverse strand, counting down.
AGAGGTTTCCCTTGCTGTGCCAGGCCGCGGGTTCAATGTTTTTTAAGATAGGATGTTTCCTGGCTGACGCGGAGATTGACACTTCAGTACCGGGTTCGACGGGACCGTATCCACGGTTTTCGCAACCGAGGATATCTGCGACGAACTCAGGCCATGCGCGGTACCCATTTTCGACCTTTTCCCGCACTGTAAATGCATGGTTCGCCGTCCGGATTCCAACGACTGGCTTCCCGTTTTTCAGGTACTTCCTGATGGTGCCGAGCTGTTCATCCGTGAGCGCCACACGCCGGCAGAATACTACGAGAAGGTCGGCTTCCGACAGTACGCTGAGCCCGGGAAAGCTGAATGCGGATCTTGGGCCTTCTCCAAGAAGAACAGTGACCTCGAACCCTTGCTCCTTCCTGAGCTTCTCGGCAAAAACCGGAATTGTTCTTGTTGCCTCGTAGTTGTCGGGATCCTCGCTGATCAAGAATACGACATGAGGTTTGTCTTTTTTAGGGAGTAGGTCCGCGATCCCTGAAGAAGCATCAAACAGGGAAACCAGGAAGACAAGCATGGCGAATGCTTTTAACGGCGATATTTTTTTGAATCCTTTGTTCATCGTTTCAGGTGAATGCTACTCATCGTTTAATAATGAAAATTACACAATCCATTCATTCGCCATGCGCCAGTTGTCAAATTTTTGAAAATGTAAGAACGTATCATTCCAGGGGTTGCTCATTCGGTTTGTGCCTGAGCGCGTTGTCGATAAAGCGATAGGCCTTCAAACGGACCTCCGTAGGAAAATCATGACCCGCTGCCGGGTAATGGACCTGAAGATTCTTTTCAGCTTTCAGAAGACGATACACCTTACCTGCAGATGCAATGCCTTTTTCTACTCCTTTGACATCAAAATTGCTGTCATTGACGGGAGAATTTGAAAAGAAAGCCCGCGGAGCAATCGCGGCAATGACCTCGTCAAAGTCAAATGGTATCTTGTCCCCGTCAAGGTTAAACCTGTCCCGCAACAACGGCATGTAACGATCCTGTGCCCATGGACCTAATCTTCCACCGTACCGTTTTGAACCTTCCTCCCCGATATTGTAATAATCCAGCAGCGTCCAGCCGCAGCTGGATACAACCACTTTTAAGCGGGTATCAAACGCGCCCACAAACATAGCGTTGTGACCTCCAAGAGAGTGGCCGATCACTCCAATGCGTGCAGGATCTACGTTGGGCAGGCTCTGCAGCAGGTCCACACAGCGCATATGATTAAAGATGGCCTTCATCGTAGCTGACTGGTACCGGTCATTTGCAAAGTCATAATCTTTTAATTCGCCCATGCTGGGATAATCCGGCGCGATAACAACATAGCCCCGCTGTGCCAGCTCTCTTGCCAGTGCGCGGTTGGCAAGGATGCTTTTCCCATCGACAAGCTGTTTTCCCAAATCACCGGTGCCATGCAAGGCAAGCATCGCCGGACGTTTTTCATGCTTCTTAACGGCCGAAGGAATGTACAGATACGCCGGAACGACTTCGTCTTTCGCGACGGTGAAATGAATGGTGTATCGTGTATACAGTTCTTCTACCAGGGTGTCAACAGTTTTGGTATCAAAAGCAGGAAGATCAGACCACGCAGGCAGCGGACCCATCGCCTCCTGCATCCCCTGCAGGACCTGTGCTCTCCGATCAGCCCAATCGAGCTTATCTTTAACCGGCCGCGTGCCAGTTAAATCTGTGATCGTGAGCAGATCCCGGCGTTGCGAAAAGCACGTAACCGATGTCATCGCAGTCAGCACCAACACCAAAGAAAAGAAGTTCAGGTTCTTCATGTATAAAGTTATAAAGTCAATTCTCATGCAGAAGCGCCGGGCGGTATGTTCATCATCACATTGTCGTCATCTGGCCACCTTCGCGAGCCAGTTCACCAGGTCTGTTTCCTGCGAAGTGGTGAGCTGATTAAATTCCCGCGGAGTTAAATATTCAACATTCTTTCCGGCGCCCAATAAACTGTAGACAGATTTGGCCTCGCCAATCGCGTCTTTTACTTTCTGCACATTCGCATGTCTGTCCAGTTCCGGCGCAATGACAAGCAAGGGGCGTGGCGCAATGGAGGCAATTATTTCGGCAAAGTCAACCGGTACTTTGTTTTCAGCTCCTGCGAAAAATCCAAGTCGTGGAAGCAGTCCGTACAAATGGGAATATGCTTTCAGGCCTTCGATGTCTTTGTTCCCGGGATCCCGCCATGGTGTAAACGCGCTGGAGACCGCTGTGCCGGCGATTCTGTCGTCGAGCGCCGCAGTGAACAGGCCCACCGTGCCACCGAGTGAGTATCCGGCGACGAATATCTTCTTCCTGTCTACAAATTCAATTGTCTCCAGGGCATCAATCGCCGCGCGCGTATCGGCAACCATCTTGCCGAGCTTTGACCAATGGGGGTAACGTTCGTAGAATAAAGTCCCTTCTTCGATCCTTGTTCCATATCCGATGAGGTCAAAGGCGAGTACTGCAATTCCTTTTGACAGGATGCTCTCAAACAACCTGGCCGATTGAGAATCAAAACCGGTATTCGAAAATTTATGAAGGAAAATAACCACAGGCAGCTTGCCATGCTGAGCTGTAGTCATTTTACCGTCGGAATTTGTCGGATAGTATAAGGAACCGTGCATATAGTCGCCCATAGCATTGTAGGGCGCAATGTTGATCTTCCTTCCATTCTTCACGCGGGGCCGGCTCAGGAAGCTCTCGATGTAGTCTTCCTTCGGTGTCAGTGTTTTTATTCCACTCGCCCTTACACCACCAGGTTCATCGCCCAGTATCCAGTGGATCTGTTTCGCGATCGCAGTCTTTTTTTGCAGCCAGTCTTTTTCCGTTTTCAGTGTTTGTCCTTTGTCTGCCGTAAGGATACTTGCGGAAGCGGAGATATCACGGAAGCTTTTCAGGTCTATTTTTTCACTGCTCAGCTGCTTCCATTTATCAAAAGAATAATCGTAGAAAACCTTGTTTTGCCAGGGGTAGTTTTTCCGGTTGAATTGAATGTCCAGCCAATCCATGTATGATTCAAGGTCCCGTGCTTCCACAGCATGTTCTCCATCGCGAAGACGAATACCCAGTTTTCCGGGTGCATTCAGGAATTTGTAGACGGAGGACAGCGAGTGATAGCCTTGTTCAATGGACCACGGGTCGCCGCCACCTCCCTCTCTGACAGAAGAACTCAGGAGCAGGGCGTTGGGGGCGATTAACGCCATAAGCGAAGTCTGATCAATGGGCATCTTATGTTCTCGTCCGACATAGAAACGGATCCGCGGATGCGCCCAGTGCGTTCTCCTTGCATACAGGTATTCGATTGATTCATTGGAATGGCGTTCATCTGTGTAGCGATACGGAAACTCCCCTCCTGTTCCTCCGCTGCTGCTGATGACTGCAGTGATCCGTTCATCGAAGGCCGCAGCGAGCAAGGACTGTTTTGCATTCCGCGAATGCCCGGCGATGGCAATTTTTGTTTTGTCGGCATTATCCAATGTATAAAGGAAATCAACGGCCCTGTGTGCTCCCCACGCGCGTGTCATCAGCGTCGTCCAGTCGTACTCGGGATAGAGGGCCAGATAGTCGAAGGTATCGTCGTCACCATCAGCGGCGGCGTAGACAAGCCCCATGTAACCTCTTCTGACAGCAATCTGTGCCCAGCCTCGATGGTACCACTGGGTCATGAACACGGGAAAAGGTCCATCTCCGGGAGGGGTGAATAGTTCGACGGTGAGTTTAGCCTGGTGATCTTTTCCGAACCTCAATTCAATCATCTGAATCTTTACGCCATCTTCAACTTTTTCACCAAGAATCTTTGAAACGAGATTTTTCGGAGGCTCCGGAAACGTGCCGGCGAATATATGCCTTACCTGTTCCTTGAAATATTCCCGTTGTTGTTTCCATTGCGCGAGATTCTTAACGGGAATGTTCCTTCCTCCTTCGTCTATCACCAGGGGATCAGGCAAAAACGGTATGGAGGGTAAGGCGTCAAAATCAGGTGGTAGTTCCCCCGTCCTTTTCACCCAGTCCACCCATGTTTTGTCATGGTGGCTTACAAAGGAATCAATCGATGCAGGATGTTCCTGGAGTCGCATGATCTCTTCAAGGTAAGCCTTTCTTTTTTGCTCGTTGGCTTGCGCGAAACAATCGGTTTGCCAGAGTATCAGCAAACAAGGGATTATGATAATGGATTTCTTTAACCTGGTCATGACAGCTTTTATTTGAGAAATAGTCGACGCATGTTTCAAGTTACACAGCCGTTCAGGAATTCATTTACCGGTCATCAAAAAGGAAATGATCAATACCCGGCACCGGGCATCCATAGGACTATCGGGAAAGTTCACAAGAAGAACCTGAACAGATGCCGATGAAATCAAATGTTGTTTACCAGTCTTTTGGGAGTTCCAATGACCAGACATCATTGGTCAGTGGCGGAACCATGCCTCCGGCGATCCATATCTTGTCCTTGAAAACAAATGCAGAAAGCTCATGACGTTCTTTCCAGGCAACATTGCCTTTATATTCTTTCCATTCTTTGCCATCACGGGAGTACCATACGTCCGGCCAGTTTTTATAAGGATTGTTTGACCACCCACCCATCACCCAGATGCAGTCGCGGTAAACGACGGAAGCGAACCATAGTCGTTCATGCCACGGGGCGTGACCAACCTTTGTCCAATGGACGCCATCCTCCGTACTCCATACGTCATTTGTCGCGTGGTATTCCGGAACATAATTGCCGCCCCCGAAGACATACATTTTTCCATTCAGCACAGCCGCCTGATGGTATGCCCGCGGTGACCAGCCAGCGTCGTCCGTTGCACGTTTCCAGTTTTTTCCGTTCGAAGAATACCAGACATCGTTCCTGAGACTACTGCTATCGCCGAAGTAGTAATTTTCGATTCCGCCCAGCATCCATATTTTACCTTTGAACTCGACAACGGCAGCAGCGATCCGGGCTGTCCAGGGAGCTTCCTTCACCTGGCGTTTCCATTTCAGCCCATTCCGCGAAGACCAAACCTGGTTGCTGGCGGAATGTCCGGCGAGGCGTCCATTATACCACCCTCCCATCATCCACATTTTGTTGCGAAAAACGAATGACATGGAAAGATCGCTGTGGATCCACGGCGCTGATCCCGTAACCAGCTTCCACGCTTTTCCATCCCTGGAACTCCAGACATCGCGTGGCGGTGCGTCGTAAGAGTTAAACCAGCCTCCGAGGATCCAGAGCTGATCCTGATACACCACTTCTCCCTGGGAATCGCGCGGTTGCCACGCAGCGCTATCCGTCTCCTGAATCCAACGCGGGTTTTCACTTTGCGCGAAGGAAGGACAGTAAAAAAATGAAAGAAAGAAGAGAACGGGAAAATAATTTTTCATTGCACAAAGATCTTTACGCGACCAGAATTCGGGATCGCTATTTCTCTTGAACCTGTAATAGTTTTCGGATTGCTTGCATCAGGATGCGTTCTGAATCAGGGCCCACATTTGAAACCGTGATCTCATAGCCTCCCTGGTCGTAGGCGATGGCCGTGCCGATGTAGCCGGGTCCGCAATCGGTATACGCTGCCAGGGTCACAAAACTTCCGGGCAGCATTGCTTTGGCGGCGAGCTGATATTCAACGAACAGCTCTCCCGGCAGATGCAGGATCCGGGCGTTGCCGACCGACAGGCAGGAAACTTCGAGTTTCTTCCCCTGCCGTGTACGCTCCAGCCAGGCCAGCTGCGTCGCATTCTTGTGCCACGGTTTGGCTAACAGGAAAGTAGTGTCTTTCTTTTTGGCGTCCAGGTCTTTCAGCAATGGTTGAAGGTCCTTGATCGTGGGAAGGGTCACGGATTCCACTTGCCAGCTGACCTCTTTGGCGTTCAGCGGTTCGCGTTTTGTTGACTCCCAGGCTCTTTTCATTCCGTCGGCGAGGCGTTCGGCCAGGATGCCCCGGTTCTCTTTCGAGCCGTCGTTGTATTTTCCGGCGGCAATATTTCCGGCGGCGCCAGTGAAGTGCACATGAAGCGCCTCGGGCACTGCGAGCTGGCGCTGGAAGCGGGCGATTCCCGGGAAATCAGGGTTGGGAATCCCGGTCATATAGTAGCTCTGCGGATGGGTGGCATAATAGCTGAGCACGGCAACGGGCTTCTCATTGTTCCAGAAACTGATCAAAGACACCATCGGGTCGATAAGGCCTTCAGGTTCCGCCCGGATCGCCGGGTCTTTCGCGGAAGACATGCGTCCGGCGCGAACGCGGCCATCCGCACCCAGTATGCGCCTGTTGGAAGCAACCTTGAAGACTTCGGCTTCACCAAGCCCGATATGCGTAATCGATTGGGCGTCGGCCGTTGCAGCATGAACCGCTGTGGCCAGCTGACGGATCACTTCGCGCGTAAAGGCTCCATCAAAATTGACCGGTTCAAGGCCCGCGTTATTAAGGATGCGCTCCGTGTTGAAGTCGCTCCGGGGCGCATCGTGCTGGTGGAGGGTATGGACGGAAACGCGTTCAACGGATGTTCCTGCGGCCTCTGCCAGGGCAACTTTGAATGCATCGTGACTCTCATTTGAAATGCACAGCCAGTCGAGCGCACACAGGACGATCGGTTTGCCGGCGCCGAGCAGCACGATCCCGCGCGCGCGCAAGCCCATATCCCATACGTTGGAAACGGGCTGATACCCCATGTGAGAACCTATGGGCGGCGTGGCATCGATATCAAAGGTTGCCACCCGCAGGCCGGAGTCGTTTTTTACTTGAATATCGTTTCCGAATCCAGGTGTCAGCGCGCCCACAACCAGTGCGAGCGCAATGCATAGCTTCAGACGGCGAAGACAATTTTTTTTCATGTGTGTAGTTTTTCCTGAATGTAATGCAGACACACCTTTTTCGATCTCAGGTGGATTATCAAATAGCAGGGGCCCTTGAACACGCTGCTGCCATCATGGATGGCAACAGTTTCAGGGCCCCTGCATGAGATACACTTTTGTTTAATTATACCCCGTATTCTGCGCCATGGGGGCGCCCACATTCAGATCAATCTGTGTCTGCGGGATCGGCCACCGTACGTTATGCGGTTTGATAAACGCTCCAGGACACATGGGATTATCATTGTACTTCTGCACCCTTTCGATCAGCTTGCCCGTTCTGCGCAAGATGATGAGTCTCCACTCTTCACCATACAATTCCCGCGCGCGTTCATCCAGGATGTAATCAATATCTACGTCGGCGACATCCACGGGCGTGGCGCTGGCGCGGTTTCTGATCGCGTTGATATCTGCGGCAGCGAGATCAGCCTTCCCCATTGCGAGATAGGCTTCCGCGCGCAACAGCAACGTTTCGGCAAAGCGAAGGCCATACCAGTCCTTATGCGTAATTCCTCCGCCAGCCCGGTTAGGTTGCAGGAAATAATTCAGAGGATCGTGGAATTTCATATGCACCGGAAAGAGGATCTTGGTGCTGTCCAGCAAAGGATTCGCGCGCGGTGGATTGTAAAGACTGAAATCGATCTTTTGCTTATGATAAGCCGAAGCCGGATTGTCATAGTAGAAATCGCGCTTGATATTATGTTTCGCATTGCGGATGTCATTGTTCCAATCACTTGCCCAGATGCCGTAGTAAACGTGGCTGGTTCCCCTGCAATTTGCCGTAGGGCGGCTGAGCGTATCATAGTATCCTGTATGCACCCCGTTGTACAACGTACCCAGTATGGCTTTGTGGCCATCAGGAGTAAGACCGATATCGAAGTAACGCGGGCCGAAGATGTACGCGCTGGCGATCTGCCCGCCGCCGTTGTCAAGGTTGGGTTCAGCCTGGACCACCCACATTGCCTCCGTGTTGGTGGCGAGATTGTGGTTCTGGAATCCAAACAGGTCATAAAATACATCGCCTGATCCAAAAATGTCCTTGGCGAGACGGGTGCCGAAGCGACTCGTCATCAGCGCGTATTTGTAATCATTCACGACATGCGTTGCTGCCTCAGCTGCGAGGTCGGCTTTGCCCTGTTCAAGATATGTTTCGGCGAGGTAATGCCATGCGGGACCTTTCGTGATCCGGCCGGGAGCTGATTCAAGACCCGGATCCGGTAACCACGTCGCTGCAAACTGCAGGTCCTCTACCATGAGGGCATGAACCTCTGCGATGGGATTCCGGACAAAATCCGCCTTTGCTGACGTGATGGGTTCTGTCACGAGTGGGATGTCTCCATACGTGGAAACAAGATAGCGGTAGGCAAACGCCCGGAAGAATTTCGCTTCTGCGATGTACAGGTTCTTACCCTCCTCGCCGTTCTGGAACTTGGATGGATCACCCTGCTCAACCTTATCAATCAGCACGTTTGCCCATTGAATAATCTGATAGCCTGCATTCCAGGTATCCACCACGTTCCTCCAGACCGGAGTCATGTCATCATACGAATTCAGATACCCGCTTCCCGCGGTAGGCACTTCGCCATTATAACCGAGATCAGATCCGTGCGTTGCCCAGTTCATGACACCAAACTCGCCGAAACTATAGTATGCGGAACGAACCCGGTCATGAAGTGCAGTGATCCCCTGCTGAGCGCCCGCTTCCGAAAGATAGGCGTTGTCAGGTGATAAGAAATCCATCGGCTTCTCCTCCAGAATGCTGTCATTGCATGCGGAGAAAATAAAGAGCAGAATAACTGAAACGGTAAAATACCGTTTGCGCAGTGTATATATATTTTTTTCCATTGCTTCGTAATTCATATCAACAAATTAAAAACTAACCCTCAGGCCCATAATGATATTTCTCATCAGAGGAACATCATTCACATTAGCGTCAAGCACGCCTCCTTCCGGCGTCACTCTGCCACCAGTCTCCGGATCCCATCCTTGCCATTTTGTCCAGACGTATGGATTCTTGCTGGAAACGTAAACCTGACATGATTGTAATTTGAGTTTATCCAGTAAATTCTGCCCGAGTTGGTATGCAAGAGAAATATCCTGCAACCTCACAAAGCTTCTGCTTTGATAAATACCACTTTGACGCAACGGGTTATTATAAATTCCCGTGGTATTTGTTGTGGGTGCATCCGGTCTCCAGTATGCATTAATAGCTGAATTGTTCATCCTGTGCTGCATATAGTACAACGGGTTGATCATCTCAGCATTGTTGGCTAAATAACGGTCCTTGCCGCCCTGGATCGAGTTGATCAGGAGGGAAAGTGTGAAATTCCGATATGACAGCGTATTGTTAATACTGAATCTGTAGCTGGGTGCCTTGTACCCGATCACTTTCCTGTCATAGGTCGGGTCTATCGCGCCGTCACCATTCTGATCGACATACTTGAACTGTCCGGGATACCATCCGGCCAGAATATTATCACTGAAGAATTCCTCTTCCGACCAAACGCCGCCTGCCATTTCATAGTCATAGATGGCGCTGATGGGCTCTCCGACAAACCAGGAATTTCCAATATCCTTGTCATCGTTCTTACCGTAGAGCTTGCTGATCTTGTCGCGGTTCAATCCGAACACAAAGCCACTTTCCCACCTCAGTTTTCCTTCGACGTTGACGGTTTTCAATTCAAGCTCGATCCCTTTGTTGTCGATGCCGCCGATGTTTGTCCAGACGTTTACATATCCCGAAGATCTTGGAAGTTGACGTTGAACAAGTACGTCGGTTGTCTCTGATACATAGGCATCAACGGAGCCGGTGATCCTGTTTTGCAGGAAACCGAAATCCGCACCGATGTTGTACGACGATGTTGTTTCCCATGTCAGCTCCTTGTTTCCCAGGGTGCGGGGATAGATGCCGATTGCCGGGGTTGAGCCGTACACATAGTAGCGGGTATCCATGCGGGAAAAGCTTGAATAGCGACCGATACCCTGGTTTCCGTTCTTACCATAGGATGTCCTCACTTTGAGGTAAAGTCCGGAGTTTTGAAGGAACGATTCATCGGAAGCTACCCATGCCAGTGATGCGGAAGGGAAGGTCGCCCATTTGTTTCCGGGAGCAAAGCCGGAGAAACCGTCACGTCTCACCGTGGCCGTGATCATATATTTTGAAAGGAAACTGTAATTTACACGTGCCATGTACGAGAGACTGTTTTCCTCGTAGGCGGTGGATGCTACGGTCACAAGTGTTCCGAGCCCCATATTATTATAGCCCAGCGCCTGATTGTCTATTGCCTGGGAAGTGAGGGTTGATGAATTTCCCGTTCTTCCTTCACGGCTGAACAGCAATGTCGTATTCAACTGATGATCACCAAACTCTTTTGAATACGTAACGATGTTATTGACGATCCAGTCTCGTGACTCCGAAGGATTCTTTCTCGCCAGGCCGCGGTTTGAAACACCTTGTGGCGTATTGCTGTTGTGAAACGTATTTTGGTTCTCCGTGGTATAGATATGGGAATAGTTCAGTTCATATTTCAAACCTTTCACCCCAGGCACAGTGATCTTTGCCCTTCCGACGGCGAATAATTCATTTCCGATATCCGAGTCCTCTATGAATAAATTGGCGAGCGGGTAAGGCTGAAAAAGTTCTCCGCCGAGATAGATGTCATAGTTTGGCGAACCGATCTTGTTGTCCACGAGCGGGCTGGCCAGCCTGGCAGCGTTCAGATTTGCAGGAATGCCTGAATTGTCTGTATGCGAGTAAGATGCATTGAGCCCGAGCGTGAGCCATTTGTTCACTTCACTTTCCAGGTTATTGCGAACAGTAAGGCGCTTGAACTGGTCGTTCAGCTGGATCCCTTCGACATCGGTGTAGGAAGCGGACAAGAAATACGAAACCTTATCTGACTTTCCCTGAAGTCCCAGGTTGTAACTCTGCATCGGCGCAACCTGCAGCACCTCATCGACCCAGTCGATCTCATTTCCCGCGAGATAGTTCTGCTGTTCCTCGTACGTTTTCAGGTAAGAAGCTACCGTTGCCCTGTCTGTAATGTCAGGCCTGGCAGGCCTTCCCACGGCACTTGATGGATTGGTCTTGTACCAGTTGTAAACGTCCTCCTGATGATCCCAGTCGAGCAGCCTGATCGCAAATTCATCGGAGTTCATGACGCGCATGGGGTTGTTGGTCATGTCCTGAAAGCCCTTATACATGTCAAAGGACACAACAGGCTTCGATGACTTCCCTCTTTTGGTAGTGATCAGCAGCACCCCGTTCGCAGACCTTGACCCGTAGACTGCAGCAGCGCTTGCATCTTTCAGGATGTCGACGGACTCGACATCATTCACATTGATGCTGGATATGGAGCCATTGTAAATGATGCCATCGATGACAATCAATGGCTTGTCTGATGCCGACAATGAAGTTTGGCCTCTGATCGACAAGTCTGGCTCGCTGGAGGCGCCTCCCCTGCTTTCAAGGTTCACGCCAGCGGCAGAACCTACGAGCGCCTGGAAAAGGTTCACGTTGGCCTGGGTGGCTTTGTCGTCCATGGAGATCCGCACAACGGATCCTGTCAGATCACTTTTCTTCTGCTCGCCATAACCGATCACAACGACTTCTTCCAGGTTCGTTACATCTTCTGCCAGGGAAATATCAATCACCGATCTTCCGCTGACGGCAACTTCCTGTGTCATGTATCCGATAAAGGAAAAGACCAGGACGGCATCATCGTTTGATACGCTTAGGCTGTACCGTCCCTGCGTATCGGTGGTTGTACCATTGGTGGTGCCCTTTTCAAGGATATTCACGCCAGGCATGGATTCTCCTGATGCGGAGGTGATCGTACCGGTGATCGTGATATCCGCGTTGTTTTTCGGGTTAATGAGTGTGTTTTCGAAACGCAGGGAAGTATGTTTTCCCCGTTCTTCATTCGCTGCCTGCAGGTCGGATGCACCAACGGACATCGCCAGGAGCATTGCTAAAGGCTGAAGCGACAAAACACTGAACTTGCTGCGGTGGATACGCAGGTCTTTCAGTAAACTTTTTTTCATAAATTTGAAAGTTAATAAAGTGGACTACATTTTATTACTAAGCCATGTGTCCTCCTGGAGAACATCCTGGTGAAAGGTCGGAGACTGCGCCAACAGTTTCCGATTCTTTTTTAGAGACGCCGGATCATTTTCTCATAGGCAACAATTAGAGTTCCTCGTACATTCCTTCCCTTCATACTAAACCTTAGGCGCCCAATACGTACAATATGCCGATGGATACACCGGACCTTTGAATAACATGCACCCGCCGCAGGCGCTGCCTTCCTTCGGAGGAAGGTAGAGATTACAATTGTTACACTGATTGTCTGCAATGGGTGACTGCGTTACATACGCGAATTTCTTGCGAAGTTCAATGTCATTTTCCGGAACACCTGACAGGTCACTACAAGGATCCGCGGGGGACGCCTGTGCAGCATTACTGTTTCCTTCCGCCTTCGGCTGACCACATCTTCCGAAGACAAGAACCGCTGTAAATAAAGCTCCTGCACTACCGGCCAGTGTCAGAAAAAATTTTCTCCTCGAAACTGATTCCTTCATTTCATTTTTCATGTCTATATACTACTTCTCTTCTCATTTAATGTTTTTAGTCTTTGCAGCGCGTCCTTCACCTCACCGGCATTGCTTGTCTGAATACTTTCCAGTGTTTTTTTTCCGTCGGCATCATTGGCCAATGATTTTTGCAGGCCTTTCTTCAGGCCATTGACGCCCGCAACCTGCCAGGCCGATTCTTTTTCCATGGAGGCTCCGCTCAGAATTTTCAGCAGCGCATTGATTTGTTTCTGGTCATTGGCAGAACCGATGGAATAAGATAGCTCGGAAAGAAAAGCTTCTTTCCAGGGTTCGGCTTGCTGAAAGAAAGCATGCTTGCCGATAAGCTGCTCGAGGAGGACAACCGTGGGGCCAGCTTGCGAACTCAATGCCGCGGTGCGGAACAAAGGTTCATTACCATGGCGCGCCAATATCCTGGCAAGCGCCTCGATGGTTTTCTGATCGGTCGATGCGCCGCTGCTGAGCGTTGCCTGGAGCACGACGTGGACGGATGAATCCTCCATCATGCTGAGAACCTTCGGCAACAACCCGGAATATCTTTCGGAAAGGACCAATCCATGCTTTCTTACACCGGGATGAGCATCGGACATTGCCTTTTCCACCAGCGAGGCATCGAGGGCATTCAAACCTTCGAGCACGTACAGCGCATGAAGCCTCACCCGCGCATCTTCATGCGTAGAAAACATCTCTTTGGCGGCAGGAACAACTGAATTATCCTGACGTTCCAGCAACATTCTCTGGGCTTGGAGACGCCACCATCTGTTGGCATGCGTCAGCAGATTTACCAGCTCAGCGGAGGACATTTCCCGAAGGTTCGGTACAGCCTTCTTTGCCGCAGGAGCATCCGCCGGCACGATCCTGTAGATTCTACCCATATCGCTTCCGGCCATGAAGTCCATATCTTCCTGAAGATCCTGAGGGATCGAGATTGGCGTCTCAATGTGTTGACGGTACATATCAACCACGTAGAGTGCGCCATCGGGGCCCACCGCGAAGCCTGAGGGACGAAACCAGGAGTCTTTTGTGGACAGGAATTCCCTGTCTTTCTCACCTTCCGCCCTGCTTGCAACCATCACGGGCCTGTCTTCCGACGGAACAAGCACATCCCGGTGAACGAGGTTGCCGGCTACTTCGCCGGTGAATACGTTACCATAAAATCCGGAAGGGAAAGCGTCTCCGTCATAGACCGTGCCGCCGGAACATCCGGTGAATTTATCCTCCGCATATTCGACCCTGTCAAGGTTTTGCTCTTTGTATTGTTCATTGCGCCGCCGCGTGCGCTCAGCGCGCCAGTAAGGCGGCGGTGTTTGCTGAAACATTTCAAGTTCGTGGTCTGAAACATTTACCATGGCATTGGTTAAGGACAGGTGGGGATGACGGTACAGATACCTGCCGGGAATGACTACCTGCCGGATATGGAGCGTATTCTGGGTAATGAACCGGTGTCCCCAGTCATCCATTGTCAACCCGAACTGGGCTCCCCCGCTTTCGCGCTCAAATTCATTGCGGTCAAGACGGAACCGGAAATCTGATCCGCTCATTGACAGTGGCGCTGCGTCCGGCCTTCTGGTAAATTTAACAGTACCAGCCTGACCGTTGTTCGCGGCGTAGATCCAGTTGTCCACACCAAACCGGAGGCTGGTGATCTGCGCTTCGGAATTGTTCTCAAAGAATCCGGTGAAGAGAATTTCCTTCTCATCCGCACGCAAATCCCCATCGGTATCTTTCAGATACATGATGTGTGGTGCGGCCGTCACAATGAGACCGCCTTTCCATGGCAGCATACTGGTGACTTCCAGGATGGAGTCAGCAAAGATGACTGACTTGTCGATCTTGCCGTCGCCATCGGTATCTTGTAACAGTCGCACTCTTCCCAAACCTCTGCCGCCCTCAGGCATGAATGGATAGTCAGGCATTTCCGTTACAAAAGCATTTCCCTGCTCGTCGAAGACCATCTCAACAGGATCCATTACCTGTGGCTCGGACGCAAATAATTCAATTTTAAAACCATCGCGCAGCTGGAAACTTTCAAGCGCTTTTTCCGGAGTAAGGGCATCTGGATATCGCTGTTCTTTGCAGGATATTCCCGTCAGGAGTAAGAATAAAAGCAGGACTTTAAAAAAATGATTCATGCTAGGGTTTCAGTTTACTTAACATTATTTAAAATTTTCACAAGATCCTGGAGGACTTTTCCATTGTATTCATATCGCGCGAGCATGTAAACGTGTCCGTCGTCGTCAATAGCGATTGTATTGACGTATGTCGGTCTTGATCCGTCGCTGTAAAATACGGGCCCATGATCTTTATATTCTCCGGTAGGGAGATGAAAGGTTATCAAATGCAGGTTTTCCAGTCCGCGTGCTCCACCCTTCGCGATTTTTTTCTGACCCTCGATTCTCTGTCCGTCAACATAGACAGGCCCCCCGGTGAGATAATAGATCGTCTGCTGATCCGGCCCCAGCTGAAATCCGAGATAACCATAACTGAATTGGTCAAACATGCCGCTGCGCTTGGATGGAAGCGATGTGATCCTGTCAATGATCTCAATTTTCCTGCGTCGGGGGTCGAACCGGAACAGGTATCCGGAATTGCCATGTACGCCATAGGCAACTTCCTCCGTTGGATGCCAGAAGATCTTCCTCCAGTTGTATCCCATATTACCGGGATAGGCCGGATCATACTGGCCAAAATAGTCAAGTCTCAGGTCAACGCCTTCCACGCTTCTGATCGCTGCAGACCCGGTCTTATAACTGAATATATTACCCTCCGAATCAGAGAAGTAGACCGCACCATCTTTCGGATCAATGAACATGGACCTGCATAAAACCCTGAAATCATTCCCGGGTGTTCCCGCCTCTCCTTTCGCCGAAACCGGGCCGAGGTTGGTGAGTTTGTTCTGATCGGGATCATAGTGAAAGAAGAATCCGGAAGGCCACGTGATGCAGAAGATGTGACCACGCTGCGTATCCATCGCCATGGTAAGTATACCCTCTCCATCCGGCACAACGGCCAGATCATGACAGGTGCCGGTCTTCAGGTCATAGGAAAGAATATGTCCTCCTTTGTAATGCTTGTATCCTTGCGGAGGATTCACCGGCATTCTTTCCATCCCCTCAATCATTTCATAGACTCCGACGTGCGTGGCGAAAAACAGTTTACCATCCCGTTCGTAGAACTCCACATGGCTCTTACCTTGCGGGATGGCCTTCTCCCCTTTTTCTCCACACAATTCGGTCAAGTCTCCCAGGAAAGCAACGTTGTCGTCACCGGGGTCATAACAATAAAATTGGCCGCCGGTATCGATCGATGCAGATGATAATACGTAGTAAATTTTTCCATCACTCGCGGCGGACAGCGCATTATAGGTGTCATGCGCCAGACCGAAACCCGAAAAGTAGGGCTTTGCGATCAGGCCATGTTCACGCCCTATGCCAGGAACTTCCGTAAGTGAAAAATCAGATTGATTCATGAGCGTTTCATTCTATTCATTCTTTTCGCGTTAGTGATCATCATTTCTGAATGGCAGCACACGCGAACAGAAAATCATGCTATTCCGGCATCTTGTTTAGTTTTTCCTGCGTTCGTCAGGATCTTTTCAATCGCTCCGACGATGTCTTCCATGCCGGGCGTGGTACCCACCAACGCGTGATCAAATGCGGAATAGTTTTTTCGCATTCTTATACAACAGCTTTCGTTCAATCTTTTTATCCGGAGACAACTTCCGCACGGCGGCAATGATCTTCGCACCGTCGCAACCATCTCCGGCGCCTTCAGCATCAGCACAGTCACTTCCATAAAGAAGCTTGTCCTGATGCCTTTCAAAAAACGCACGGGTATGTGCCTCATCCCTTAACAAAGCGTTGAGACCCGACCCCGCTGAAAGATCACCATACATGTTCGGATAATCACTGAGGTACCGGTCTGTCAACCCTCCGGGGGTAACCCCGGATTTGGGATACAAGATCTTTTGATCAGGGTGATCTTTATCAATGTTTGCCCACCATGTTTGCGCATGACCGATAAAATTCACTTTTGGATACTTTTCGAGCATCTTGTAAAAACGGTCAAAACCATAATTGTACATATTATGTTGCCAGTGCATGAGTATGGGCACGTCGTAGGCTTGGGCAAGCTGATAGATCTTTTGCATTTCCGGAGAATCACATTCGACTCCGAACTTCGATTCGCCAATGAGTTTGGCACCCAGCTTCAAATATTTTTCAATCTCCCGTGTGGCGTCATCCAGATCCGAAACTTCATTTGCAGCGAAGAGAAATTCGCGCGGATATTGCTGGGCAAACCGGTAACAGACTTCATTTCCCGTAGCTTTTGCCTGAAGGCCATTTGAAACCCCACCATGCGTTGAGGCCGTATTCACTGGCCGTCCCGCAGGAAGCAGGATCGTCTTCGTGATACCCATCGCCCGTTGGTGCGCAAGCAATGCCCCCGCCGTCCTTCCGTGATAGTCAGTGTGCTGATGTATATCAATGATCGGCTCGGCGGCAGGCGCTGCCAGCAGATCCACCGCACCCAGGGCGAGCCCTGCAGTCACCATTCCTGAAACCGTATTCTTGAGAAACGCACGCCTTGTCTGTTCTTCCATCGCCATAATTTAGTCACTTACAGATTGTTGCAATCATGAATCCGCCGGTGCGCTGCCCAACGCGCGCACTTTTTCCGGGTACGTACCCAATGTAGTGGAAAAAAATCAAAACGAAAGTCTAAATTCATTCAATCCGTTGCTTTCGGGGCCAAATGGTCAATGATTTCAACACCCCCGCTACCTGACAACATGTCTCGCAGCACCATGCTTTTTTTCGTTCCCGGTCAAGCCATGAACTTGACCTGCTATCCGTCACGATGATCGGAAAAATACCAGAGAAAATTATTCAGCCGACACTGCGGATACGGTGGTTTTCAATTGATTGACCGTGTAACAGATCAATGCATTGTCCAGCGCTCTTCCCGTCTCACTTCTGAAATTGTTCAACTTCAACTCATAGATCATTCCCGGTTTCATGACATCGAGCGATAGCGATACTTTTTTACCGTCAGCGGAGATCGCGATTTCCGTCACCTTCACATCCTTCACATCCAACTGAATCGCCTTATCGACAGGTTCTGATTCATCCTTCTTGTAATAGTCGTAACGGTAATGACGGAATTGGTAATTGTCGGTATGCTTCGCTGCTTCCGGGTCTACCGGTTGCGTAAAGGTCAGATCAAAGCCTGTCTCCGTAAGGTTCATGTTCTGGATGTCCATGGGCAGCTCGCCTGTGTAAACAATGTGCTGAATACCTTCGGCCCCAGCCCATCCGTGATCCGTTTGGCCTACCCAAAGACTTCCATCCGGGCCGAAAGCCATGCGGTTATTGCCCATCCGGAGACCCCTGCCATCGATAAAGGGAACGCAGGCGCCTTGCAACGTACCGCCTACTGTTTCAAGCATGACCCTGACAATGCGTTCGTGGTTCATTTCGCCCACGAGTAGTTGTCCTTCAAACGGGCCGAATCTGCCTCCGGTAGTATCGCAGAGGATCTGTGCGGGCGAATTTGCCATGATACCCTGCGGAAAGAGCACTGCCGCTTTCGTACGCATTGCGTCGAGTTCAGGAACTGGCATCAGAAACGGGTTGCCCTTATCCCAGCCATCTTTCCATACAAGGCTCGCGGGATGTCCGTAAAAATTTCCCTCCTGTATGTGATACAAGGTGCTTGTCGCAACCCAGTCGCCCTGATTATCAGCGACGAACAGATTTCCGGCGGTGTCAAATCCCATCCCGTTCGGCGACCGAAGTCCCGAAGCGTATGGAGTCAATTTACCATCAGGCGAGATCTTCATTACCCATCCACGATAGGGTACCACAGAATACATTTGCTTTTTTCCGGTCTCGCCGTCCCGGCCCATCACATTCAGGTTGCCCCGAACCTGATCGCGGATCCCGTCGCCCGATGATCCCGTATTGAAAGCAACGAACAGATTCCCGTCTTTATCCTTAACAGGTCCATAATTAAATTCATGATAATTTCCCGATATCCCGAAATCATCCGTAACGTTTTCGTACACATCGGCCAGGCCATCACCATCGGTGTCTTTAATTCTCGTCAGCTCGGGTTGCTGCATCACCAGAATTTCGGTGTTGCTCACAACGAGCAGGCCGAGCGGGTCGTGCAGGCCCTCAGCGAACAACTTCCATTCTTTTGATGCTGTGTTGTAAATCATCACTTCGCCGCGGTGAAAACACGCAATGAGTCGGCCGTCCGGAAGGAAACCGATCCCTCCCACTTCGCCGTTCAGACCTTCAGGCATTTCAATTGTTTCAATGCGGTAGGCTTCGCCGGAACCCCGGGATTCGCTGCCGGAATGATCGCACGAAAAAATGGCAACGGAAATGACCAGCATCAATATTGTTCCAGCGTTGAATCCGATAGTCAACTTCATTATTTCTTTTCCTCCTTTTTCGTCATGACGATTGTGAACTTCTTTCTGTCTGCCGCAGGTATCCGCAGCGTGTTACCTTGCCACTTACCCGCGGAGGATTCGTATTTCATACCGTCCCGCGCATCAATATGGAACCAAAGATCTGTTTTTCCTTCAGTTACGTTGAAGGTGCGAATCAAACCGTCGCCTGATGCTGTCGGATGGATCACTTCATACACATCAACACCATCCAGTGTATAATGAAATTCCGGATACCGGTTCACAAGGCGGTATCCTTTGTATCCGACGACAGAAGGCTTTCCTGAGCTTCCGACGCGGAGTGGTTGTTTGACACCATTGCGATAAAATACAGTCCCGAGAATTCTGGCTTCTGAATTTGGTTTTCCCTTCCACAAGCCCGTGTTATCTACAAAGCCTCCCTCCCATGCATAACGAAGTTCACACACTTCGGTATCCCAGCAATACGAGAGCGCATGCGGAAGGTGCACTGCAATGGAAGCGGGACTTGCATCCTTCATGTATGCACGATAGAGATAAGGAGGTTTTAGTTCGTAGGAATGTGCCGGTGTTGCGTTCTGCGAATGAGAGGCGTGGCCCTCATTTTTCTTTTCCCCGCGGCGCGAAAGCGGAATATGCTGATCCTTCCGGAGCTCGGGCATTTTTCCATCTGCGCTCACATACATGGCGCCATACATGGAAAAACCGTGTCCCGGAAATGTACAGACATAAGGATATATTCCCGGCGCTTTGGGAGCGGTAAAAGTTAATATTTTTACTTCCCCCGGTGAGAGTACGGGCAGACTCCACAATACATCCGGGGAGCCGGGAATGTAATCCATGGAAGGGCCCTTTTCTTCCAGCTTCATGGCAGCATCCACGACAGAAGCGCGCTTTCCGGGTTTTGTGAACACTAGATTGTGACTCATATCATCCTTATTCGTCAAAATCACTTTGATGTTCGCGCCTGGGCTCACTGTAAACCGCACCACATCAAATTGTAACCCGGCAACTGTGTTCAGGGTGATCGTTGTAGTATCATTGCCGCCCTGCGAAAGAACAGCTTCTACGGCAGGGACGGGCAAAAAAGAAAACAAGGACCAGACAAAGGCGCCGCCAATCGCGGCTGAAAAAATGGATTTGATCTTGTATGTTGTTAACACGTATTCCTTCAATTTATTTTCAGTTCCTAAGATGAGTTTTCGGCCGTTACCTTGCTGCCATCATCCCTTTATTGCAATCCCCTTCTTCCTGAAGATGTCAGCCGCGAGGCGGCGATAGTTCCCTCCAAATATCTTCATCCGGTCCGCGTGCGAGATGCTGGCGTCCAGGACCTTGGATAATTCGGTTGAAAATGATCTGCTCGGACCATGTCCGCCCCAGACAATCCTGTCGGCGCCCAATTCATTCACTGCATAGTCAACAGAACCAGATTGCGGGTCAGCTCCACTGAACTCGAAGAAAACATTCTCATAGGGTCGAATGGCCCTTGCTCCGAGTTCCCAGTCTCCTCCCGAGTGGCCACAGATCATCCGCACGTCGGGAAAACGTTGGGCAAGCACGGCCAGATTCATGGGTGTCGATTCACCTGGAAGATTGGCTCCGCCGGGATAACGTGGGGTGCCGCCAACTTTTATCCATGTGTGGACATAGATCACGGCGTTCAGCGCCGCTGCCAGTCTGATGATCTTGTCGTTGTTAGGGTGGTCACAGGTGATTCCAAGCTTGTTTCCCCCCACATATTTAATCCCAATACACGGACCGTTGCGGATCCACTTTTCCATCTTCGCACAGCTCTCATCGGGGAAGCCCGGGTCAATCGGTATGATGCCGGATATCTTATCCTTATTCCTTTTGAGGATCTCAAGTTGTTCCTTATCGTGCGGCATGGGGTCTATGGGATCCTGAAGGGTTCCTCCGATATCCACCGAGATGGCTCTTTCGATTCCCATACGCTCCACATAAAACATCATCTCATGGTGCTGTTTGATCGGATCACTTCCCGTCAGGAATCCGTGATAATGCGAATCCCATATGCGAAGGTCCACAAGCTGTTGACGGTCAGGGATGCCGTAATTACGAGGGTCAAGTGCGAACTGCGGGGTCATCATAACACTGGTCATTTAAAATTTTATGCTTGCTTCAAAAATTTACGGGCGTTGCCATTCATGATCGCCTGCATCTGCGACAGTGCAAGCGGTGATTCGAAAAGTTTGATGACATTGGCTTCAACGGGGAAATAGGGCGCATGTGATCCAAACAGGATGCGTTCTGCAGGAATGGGGGATGATGTTCCCGTCCACGTCTTGCCTTCAATCAACCGGCCCACTTCTCCCGCGCCTTCAATGCGCGACGTATCAAGCACGACTCCTGTTTCTTTTATTAGCGTGTCCAGAATATTTCGCGGAGCACGGTGGTTCCAGTACACCAATTGTACTTTTGCATCAGGCACCTGTTTCAGTGTTTCGAGCAATGGCGTAAGCTTCAGGTCACGTATCTCGACAATGGGATGGTGATGGCGATCGTCTTCCATGTCGCCGACAATCTGCAAGGCCATGCCCCTCGCCGTGACCTCGCTTACCAGTTGTGCAAAATCAGGATGTTCGAGGTTGAAGGTCTGGTAGACGGGATAGATGCGGATTCCCGGCATGCGGTGAACCTCGTGGCACCGGCGCAGATCTTCTTTCCAGTCGGGCCAGGCGAGATTGACGGTGCCGAACGGAAGCAACATCCCCTCGCCGTTTGACCGGCATTCTTCGGCCAACCGCGCATTGACGCCATTGATGTCTTTATGGAAGAGCGCCTCGAAACTTCCGGCCCACGCCTGCGAGATCCGGTGCTTTTTCAATTTCGCGACCAGCGCTTTTGTTTTTCCGTACTTCAGGTTCCGGAATGGCCAGTCGAATAGATTTACATTGGTGTCGATGATGTCGGGAACGTCTTGTGCACCCGCTGTTTCCGGGGTAAGATGTCCTTCACTTTTTGCTTTCGCGGCCACAGGCAAAGACAATGCTGCGGCGGCGCCCAGTGAACTGGAAAAAAAAGTACGTCGGCTGACCTTCTTCATGCTTTGATCGTTAGGGTTGTGTTTGCTGAAAGGACCTATCCCATCAGCATATAGGGTTACAGTGATTTCAGTTTATCGCGGTTCTCGTATACTTTCATGATACCATCAATGATGTTGTCCATTTCCTCCTTCGTTCCCAGCAAAGTGCCGGATCCCCAGATGGACACCAGTGTTTCATTGCATATCTGGTCGCACTTGGGCAGCTGTAATTGCTCCTTGTAGGCTTTCAACCGGCCCGCGCTGTACATGGCCTTGTACACTTTCAGATTCAGCATATGATCCACCCAGGGCTCATGATGCAGGCCCGTCTTGATATAGGAACCGAACCCGATTCCCTCAGCATTGATTGCTTTCAGGAATTGCGTGCGGTGCGCACCGTTCCAATGTTCTTTGTGATAGGTCAATGCGTAATGGTAATAGGATCCGCTTTCAGTGCCAGGGTATTGCTTCTGGGGAACGAGTCCCGGAAATCCCTTTAACTTCGAGGAAATGTAATTCGCATTGGCGTTGCGTATCTCGAACCGCTCTTTTGCCCCGGCCAGTTGACCCATCAGGATTGCGCCTTCGAATTCATTCATCCGGTACTTCGGCCCGATCGTTTCATTGCTGCCTTTACGGGATGCTCCGCGGTTATGTACGGTAAAGCATTGCTCCATCAGTGCCTCATCATTGCCGACGACGGCTCCCCCCTCGCCACAGGCGATGGCCTTGCTTGCCTGAAAACTGAAACATCCTAAATCCCCGATCAGACCCACTGCTTTTCCCTGGTAACGGGAGAAAGGTGCCTGACACGAATCTTCAATCACTTTGAGATTATGTTTTTTGGCGATGGCCATGATCCTTTCCATGTTGGCAGGAACACCCATGATGTGCACGGGCATGATGGCCTTCGTATTTTTGTTAACCTGCTTTTCGACCTCATCCGGGTCTAACTGATAGGAATCCGGATCGAGGTCAACCATGACCGGCAAAGCACGGCTTGTCAGGATCGCCGATATCGTCCCCATATCCGTGTACGGGGAAGTGATCACTTCATCACCGGGACCGATGCCCAGCGCTTCAACGCAGGTGCTAAGCGCCTGTGTGCCGGAGCCCGTGCCGACGCTGTAACCAGCGCCGATCACTTTTGCAAACTCCTTCTCAAATACCGGGACATTTCCATTCGGGGACTGGATCCGGCTCCAGATACCGCTCCTGGTTGTCTTCACAATGGATTCCACCATCTTCTCGTCAACATGAGGCCACTTGGGGCCAATGTTTCCCTTCGGGCGGATTGCGGTCCCACCGAGAATGGCAAGTTTACCATGCTCCTGTTTAATGATTTCCGCGCCGGCGGGTATCGTTCCTGAAATAACCGCACCCACCGAGCTGGCAGTGATCGCAGCGATAAATGTGCGCCTGTTTACGTTTTTCGGATCCGTCATGAGATTGTAGTTAATGGTTTCACTCCTGATTATGATAAGCCTAAAAATCTTTTTGCATTTCCTGACCTTAAAAGCTCTTTTGTTTTTCCGTCGGCTTCACTGTCCCGCATCGACTCGATACGCAACAACCCTGTAAGATAATCCAGGATCGGCGCATGGGTGCCAAAAGCAAATTTATCTTTGCCGTATCTACCCAGCAAATCGGCCAGATTGGTAAGCGATCTTCCGGAGGTGTCCATCAATACGCCGGATTTTTGTACGAGCGATGTCTCTTCCGGGCTTAAACTCGTACTGTTGGCAACATTGAGGATCAGGAATTTTGCGTCGGGGACTTCCTTCACGATCGGCATGACATCTTTTAATGCCCACTCCTTTTCGATATCCATCCACGAACGCTGACGGTTGTCGACCATGCGAAGCGAAAGCGCAACGGGTAATCCCCGGTCACGCACGCGTTTTACCAATTCAATACACGCAGGATCATCCAGCGTGTAGTCGTGATATTTCGGATATAAGCGCACGCCCTTCATACCCAATTTATCAACACACGTTTCCAGGTCATCCCGCCATCCGCCGTAGATCGGATTAATCACAGCGAATGGGATAAACCGATCGCGGAACTTTGTACTGGACTTCAATTCATCGTGCAGTTCCCTGTTGGCTGGCTGGGTGTTTTTGTAGAAGATACCGTTGAGGTTGCTCACGACAGAGACATCTACCCCAAAACGGTCCATACGATCAACCAATCCCCGGCAGTGATTGTATTGCAACTGAAGAAAGGGCCAGTGGCCGATATAAGCGTTTATATCAACCAACATGGTACCCTCCTCTCCTCAAAATGTTATTGTAGTTCTCAAAAAATATTTTTCTCTTCTGGGACTCATTCATGTTCGACGACAATATTTTGCCCACCGCCTGATAAAAACTGTTATCGCTGCCGAAAAACAACCGGTCTTCACCAAGGTGTTGCAATGCAAAGTCGATCATGTTCTCCTGATTGTCGCTACCTCCTACATCGACATAAATATTCGGACGGTCTTTAAAGACCTTGCATACATATTCCCAATCTCCTCCCCCTCCCAGATGCGGGTATTGGAACATTGCCTCAGGATACCTCCCGGCAGCCTCCGCAAAATCATCGGCTCCCGAAATAGTCGGAGATTTGCCGGCATCGTATTTCATCCTGTATCCTCCCACGCCAAGCTGCACTTCGCCGTGCATGAAGAAGATCATTTTCAGATCGACAAATTTTTCAATAAAAGGATAGAACAGCGGATCGTTGATCTTCACCTGATGATAGACCCTCGAGCCGATCATGCCCTGATCCACACAACGGCTGATCTCCTCCATCGATTCTTTTCTGTAAAGCGGATTAAAGGTAAACTGTCCGATCAGCCGGCCCCCGAACTGCTTCACTACCTTTTGCACCTGCGCATTCATCGCTTTGAATTCGTCAGGCGTATTTTTGATCTCCGTCATCGGCAAGGCGATAAACAATTTCTCAATACCAAAGCGGTCCGCGAAATCCACCTGTAACCGTAAATTTTCTGCTGAAAAATTCGACGTGGCATAGGAATCCAGTTTCCTGTACTTCTTCACTTCCTGCATTATATCATAGGCAGGATTCCTCCGGGCCGCTACTGAGGGAGCGCCCTGCAAACCGGGCGCCAGCATCATCCCCGCGGCGGAGACGGCGGTCCCTCTGATAAATTTCCGGCGGGTGAAATTTTCAGCCATTATTTAGACATTCATTAATATTGCGAATGAAACCAAGTACTTCTCGTTCTCACAAAGTGGGAAAGCGCCCATGAAGTCATGCTGCGCCAATTTCCCTTGAAAAATAAAGAAATATGGCCTTCCTCATGCGGAAGGCCATAGACAAAAACTATTGGGGATAACCTTCGTTCTGTTCAAGTACACCAGCACCAGAAAGCTGAATCTGCTCCCATGGTATAGGGAAGTATTTCATATGAGGCTGCACATCGATCTGCACCTTGGTCGCCGTACCTGAGCCGGGATTGTATTCGGCGTCATATTCAGCAAGATCGGTCATATATCTGCCAGTTCTCACGAGGTCGAACCATCTGTTACCGCCTTCCGTAACGAGCTCCAGACGGCGCTCAAGAAGAAGCAGATCGAGGAATGCATCGGCCGTCGGAATATCCGTCAGATCGTAATTGTGGCTCGTGTTTCCAAATGCGCGCGTACGGATCCGGTTGATCTGATCCAGCGCGAGCTGTGGCTCACCCAGATTGTACAGGACTTCCGCGTATAACAAGATCATATCACCAAGACGAAGCACGGGAATATCAAGACCTGCGCTTGAGGGAGTAGCGAGGGAAGGTACAATCCATTTGTTGAAGTAAGGGAACCAGAAGGGCGTATCCGTTGCCTTTGAGTCGAAGGTTAACTGCGTTTCGGAGATCGTTACGCCAAAACGGGCATCACCAGGTTCAAATTTAGTATGGAGATCCCACGTAGGACGGCCAACCCGGTTACCATTGTTAATGACACCGTAAATGCCATAGATCGGCGCCAGATCATAGGTAAGGCCTTGTCCGTCTGTTCCGGCAACATAGGGCATGGAGAAGATGGCTTCAGCGTTATTCTCGGTCGCAATTTCAAACAGGTCACCATAGTTACCCACCAGGTTATAGCTGTAATTGGTGAACAGGGTCTCGAGCTGCGTCTTTGCCGCTGTCCAGTTTTCACGGTAAACGTAAACCTTTGCAAGTAACGCGGTGGCTGCAGCCTTTGAAGCCCTGCCTTTTGCGATTGCAGCAGGCAATGGCAAATTGTTGATGGCCTCTTGCAGATCGTCAATGATGATCTGATAGATTTCATCTTCAGAAGCCCGCGAAATCGCCTTCGCCTGTTCGTTCGTAACAACCGATGTAACAGCAGGCACACCGCCAAAGACTCTGACAAGGTCAAAATAATACAGGGCGCGCATGAACTTTGCTTCACCAACGAATTGCTCCTTTTGACCGGCAGCATAGTCTGTTGGCTTTTCAATATTCTCTAATACCGAATTGGCCCTGAAAATACCGTTGTAGGTGCTTTTCCAGAATGCGTTGATCTTGGGATTTTCAGGACTCACCTGGAGCACGGTAATTTCTTCAATGCCGGGTGCAGAACCGAAATAGAACGCATACATGTCATCAGAGGGCATTTCCAACAACTGATAGTCGAAGGGTATCCTGTCCTGATAGGTTGCATACGCCCCCAGCACGGCCAGGTTCAGATCGCTGGCCTTGTTAAAAGCATTGACGTTCGTCAACACCGACTCCGGAACAGGATTCAGCAGTTCATCATGGCATGCTCCGAGAGCAACGGCCATTACTACGGTCCAGATCTTAAATAATCTATTCTTTAACATATGTTCTTCAGTTAATAATTAAAGCACATTAAAACCCGACATTCAGTCCAAATACAATCGTGCGGTTGATCGGTTCAGAGCCAGTGTTCAGACCTGGCTGACTGTTGATGTCAGAAACTTCTCCCATCATACCTTCCGGGTTGTAAGCGTGGTTGCCATCGCTTTTTACCACCAGCAGGTTATTGACCGATGTATACAACCTTAAGTTGTTCATGCCGAACTTCTCAATCATTCCGGAAGGAAAAGTATAACCGAGATTGAGGTTTCTCAAGGCCATATAAGAAGCATCTTCGATATAAAAATCGGTGGCGGTATTGAAAGTCAACTGGGTAAGCGCAGCAGCCGGCGTTTTACCGTCGCCAGGCTCAGCTTCCGACCACCATTGGTTTTCAACCAGCGACCTGCGCATAGCGCCCAGGGTGTTGCCTTCGTAGTACTGGTTTTCAACGTTGTACATTTTGGCACCCAGGGAAGCCTGGAGGAAAATGCTAAGGTCAAAACCCTTCCAGAGGAATTCATTTGTGAAGCCCATGGTCGTTTTAGGCATAAAGCTTCCCAGGATGACTTTATCATCAGGTGTGATCTCGCCGTCACCATTGGTATCCTCAGCGATCGGGTTGCCCGGTTTTGCATTGGCCAGGTGCGGGGTGTTGGCCACCTGTTCCGCATTCTGAAACACGCCGTTCATTCTGTAGCCATAATAGGAGAACATGGGTTCGCCCGGCCTTAAGATCCAGTTCATCGCCCACGTTGGATTAACATTTATCCTTTGGTCAACGCCCGCGAGATCAAGCACTTCGTTTCTGTTACGGGTAAGGTTGAATGAGGTGTTCCACTGGAAGTCTCCCACCAGATTCTTCGTATCAAGTTCAAACTCGAGGCCATGATTGCGCACTGAACCCGCATTTGTGATCGTACTTGTGAAACCGGTAATGGCAGGTGTGTTCACGTTGTACAACATATCAGAGGTCCTGTTATCATAATAGTCTGCACTCAGGTTCACGCGGTTACTGAACAAGCCCAGGTCGAATCCGAAGTCAACACCTTTTGTCTTTTCCCAGGAGAGCAACGGATTTTCAATGCTTGCCTGCGCAATACCGTTCACAGTCTGGTTATTCGGTGAGTAGGGCACGGCGCTTACCGTTCCCAGGTACTGGAAGTTCCCGATGTTGAAGTTACCGGTAACGCCATAGCTTGCGCGGAGTTTCAATTCACTGACTGCGCGTACACCGCTGAAGAATGACTCTTCAGACATGCGCCATGCCGCGGAAGCGGAGGGGAAAGCACCCCACTTGTTATCACGTCCGAAACGCGAGCTTCCGTCAGTCCGGTATGAACCTTCGAGCAGGTACTTATCCTTGTAGGAATAGTTTAGCCTGGCAAAATAGGAAACCAGACCCCACTCAGATTTTGACTGTGTTGTTCCTGACGGGTTGATGAGGGCGTTGTTAAGGGTTTTAACGTTCTCGTTGTTGAAAGAGCCGGGCATAGACGCCAGATCGGTGGCTTTGTATGTGTAATTCTGATAGGACGCACCTAATAGACCGCCGACAGTGTGGGCATCGTTAAACGTCTTATTGTAGTTCAACACGTTCTCATTGACCAGGTCAAAATATTGTGACTCGCCTGCCGTAGCGCTGACGGGTTGTGCCCAATCGCCTTCGCTGCCGATAAAGTTGTTGATGGAGGAGAAATTGATGTTGGCTCCAACAGAAGTTTTGAACGTCAATCCATCCAGCAGATCAAGGTTAATGAAGGCGCGGCCGATATTCGTGAAGGAGTTTGTCAGGTATTCTCTTCCATACAGAAAGGTATAGGGACTTGCCTGACCTGAGTGACCGGGAGTGATATAGTCTGCCGTTCTCGGATATCTTCCATTTAACTTCTCAGGACTCACAAAAGAAGGATACTTTACAAGGCTTACCATGTCTGATCCAGCCGTTCTGCGTTTGGTATAAGAAGGACTCAGTTCAAGACCCATGCTTACAACATCATTGACGCGCACGTCCACATTGGCGCGAACGAGGTATTGCTTGTACCAGGCTGTCTTCAGCGTTCCCTTTTCATCGACATAGGTACCGGAAACATAGAAACGTGATTTGTCGTTGCCACCGCTCAGCGAGAGGTTGTAGCTCTGAATAGGCGCTGTCTGAAGCACTTCATCCTGCCAGATGGTCTGAGGCAACTCATAGGTCAGGGGGTTTACGCGGTACGTCGTAGGACGCGCCGGGTCGCCAAACATGGGAAGGGAAGTATCTCCACCGACCCATGCATATTCACGGTTCTGATATTTCACCAGATAGTTGTACCATTCTTCACCCTGGGTCCAGTCATCATGCGCCATGGCCTTCGAAAAACCAATAAAGTGGTTCATCTTCAGTTCGGTTTTACCACTGGTGCCGCGCTTCGTCGTAACCATGATCACACCACCCGCACCACGCGATCCGTAGATGGCCGTGGAAGAAGCATCTTTCAGCACTTCAATGGATTCAATATCGTTCATGTTGAGCTGCGCCAGGCTTCCGCCCGGAAACCCGTCGATCACGACCAACGGATCATTTCCCGCACTGATGGAACCGAAACCACGCACTCTGATCTCAGGCTCTTCTCCCGGCCTGTTCCTGGTATTGGTAACCTGAACACCTGCCATACGTCCTGCCAACGTGTTTTCCACGCGGGCATTCGGAACCTGACTCAGTTTCTCATTATCAAGTTTGGTAATCGCTGAGGTTACGGACCTTTTTTGTTTTACACCATACCCCACAACAACCACCTCGTTCAGATTCTGTACATCTTCAGAAAGGGATGCATCAACGGTACCTCTGCCATTCACAACAGCTTCCTGAGAAGCATATCCGATAAAAGAGAAAACAAGTGTTGCATTCGCATCCGTTATCTGGATACTATAGTTACCGTCCACATCGGTTACAGTACCGACATTGGTACCTTTCACCAATACATTCACTCCGGGCATGCCGGAACCTGTATTCTGGTCAGTTACCCGGCCCGTTACGAGGTTTCCGGCGTTCTGGGCAATGACGGGACTCAGACAGCAACATATGATTGCTACCAGGAGCGTTAGACTCCGCATTCGTAATAAAATTCTCATAGGCATTTGTGTTTTATGATCATCGGTTTAGTAAACATTTCTGGGTTCCGGGTACGTTACCGGAACGGGGCACAATAGCATCTCTTTGGCTGTTAAAGTGACTTCTGCTAATCAACGGATTTCAAATACCAGGACGTCTGAGAGGGGGATGCGCTGCGGCATCAGTTGGTATCTTCGGGAAGAAAAATGAGAGGTTTTGCCGTTCAATCGAATCATCATAACACGCTGGGGTAATCAATACTATGTCCGTATTTCGCATTTGTTAAGAGGATCTTCATATCTTATTTAAAATCACGTCACGGAACCCGGAAAGTATCACTACCACGCTCCGGGAATGATGCGGCGCACTTTTCAAACTGAACCACTGCCTTGCTTTTCAGGCCAGGGCGGATCGTCGAACGGTTACGCACCCGAAAAATAATTAAATTATTTATAAACGCAACCTATCATTACTTCCTTTCTTTAATAATACCGCTTAAAAAATAATATTTGTTAATAAGCCAGTTCCCCATATCACATGATCTGATGGGCTATGCGTAGCATCGCAGGATCACTTTCTGGCTGGATGGCTACAGCCTGAGGAGATTCTTCGCATTCAGATAGAGTATTTTGCGCTCGACCTTTTTTGAAGGGGCCAGCCGGCGGATGGCTTCAATGGTTTGTGCTCCCTGGCACGCGGGGCCGTGTCCCACGCTGTCAGAACAATCGCTTCCATACAAGAGCTTGTCCTGGTGACGTTCCAGGAAGCCTCGTGCGTGTTCTTCATCGCGTAAGATCGAATTGAGACCAGACCCTGCCGAAACATCACCATACATGTTCGGATAATCGCTTAATAACCGGTCCGTCAGGCCACCCGGGGAAACTTTTGTCTTCGGGTACAGGATGTTCTGATCCTTGTGGTCTTTATCAATATTTGCCCAGAAGGTCTGGGCATGGCCGATAAAATTTACTTTCGGAAATTTCTCCAGCATTTTGGGAAATCGCTCAAAACCACGGTTATACATTCCGTATTGCCAGTGCATCAGCACGGGCACGCGATACTCTTGTGCGAGTGCGTAGATCTTTTGCATTTCGGGAGAATCGCACTCAATACCGAATTTCTGCTCTCCGATGATCGGGGCGCCGAGCTTCAGATATTTCGCGATCTCCTGAACGCATTCGGGGAAGTCAGGAACCTCGTTTGCCCCGGCAATAAATTCCTTCGGATATTTTTTCGCGATGGTCTGGCACGCCTCATTCCCGGTAGTCTTCGCCTGCAGGCCGTTGGATACACCGTAATAGGTAGATCCGTAATTCAACGGTCGGCCTGAGGGCAGCAGTATCGTCGTGGTAATACCCATGGCGCGCTGGTGCGTGATCAGTTGCTCATCCGTCCTGCCACTGTAGTCCGTATGCTGATGGATATCAATGATAGGTTCCGTGTCCTCCGGCGTGTCACGACCGGCAAATGACGGTGAAAATTTAAAGGCGGCCCCGAGTCCGAGTCCAACCAGATAAGTCTTTACAATAAATCTGCGGCGGGAATAGTTGCTTTTCATCGTGATGAAATTACTTTTTCTTTTCGATTCCGCCATTCCGCCCATATAAATCAGGGCGCCAGGAAGGAGCTGGCGCCTGATAGTCAAAACAGGTGTGAAGGATCAGACCTTCACACCCATGTTTGTTCCTAATTGCGTAAATTGTTTTAACCACTCGGGCGAGCGGATCTCGTTGTCGATGTTGTCGCGTGAAATCTGGAAGTACAGGTTCTGGCTTTTATACAGGTTAGGACGAAGATTGAAACGTACCATGAGCGGGAACAATCTGTTCAGTTTTTCAATCCGCTTCAGGCTTTCTCTTTCCGCGGCAATCCGTTTCAATTCTTTAAAAATACTTTCGCCGGCAAGGTGTTCTACTTTTCCGGGATCTTCTATACGCAGGTCCCACTGATCGAGTTCTGAGATCACCCGCTCGATCAGACGAATATTGATTTTTTCCGTTTGAAACGCTTTCAGAAGATCTGCATTCAGAATGTATTCAAAAGAAGTTTTGTAGGCATTCGGGATAGGAATTCCGTTGTTTGCCAGTGCCATGACAAGCGGATAGTCACGGTTATAGATGCGTCGCAATGAGTCCTCCAGATCGAGCATGCTCTGGTAGGTAATGAAGTTAAAGACCTTCCGTTTCTCGTCCTGAAACAATTGCCATATGGTATACTTCTCAGGTCCGAAATAAGTCTGCATCAATCCGATGACATCGCCCAGTCTTGCTTCTTCAAAGGCAGCAATCATCCTGGCCTGCATACTTGCAAAACGCTCTTCCTCCATGTCGAGGGAAATGTTGCCAATAATGTTATGCTTCCCCATGTATATTACTGCAAATGCGAATTTCTTTTCAGAGCGGGTTACATTCGACCTCACTTTTGTCACGCCCAGCACCAGCTTCTGTTCACCCGCCTCCTTGCGGATAAAGATCTCATTCGACGTCGTGTAATTGAACACCGGAAATGATTCCATATCCTCTTCAAAGATCGAGGCTACAGCATAGTGCATCCCAACCCGTTGCAGGTTGATTTTCGATGGCAACACGAATTTCGTGTAGATATTCGATGCATTCGCGAGCGCTGGTACGTTGCTCGGAATACTTTCAAGACGTTTCCGGAATTCCAGCTCAAGATTTACTTCGCTGATCTGACTCACCAGCTGCATCGCCCGACAGGCGTATTGCATGATCTGTGTTGTTTCAATACCTGAGACCTCATCAAAAAACCAGCCGCAACTGGTGTACATCAGCATGGCATTTCGCTCGACTTCCATCAGGCGCAAGACCTGCGGCGGATCGACGGACTGACTGCAATGGTCGCGTAAATATTTTCGGATGGTCTCGTCATTGCGGCGCAAAATCACATTGATGTATTGGTTGCGCGCAAGCCAGATGTCTTTGATCATCGCCGTGCCTTCCTGCTGAAATATTTTTTCCAGTTCTCCGCGCAGCCAGTCCAGGGTCTCCCGCAATGGTTTCCTCCAGCGCTGATTCCAGAGTGGTTTCCCCCCCGTGTTACATCCGCAATCGTTGCGCCACCGCTCCACGCCATGCGCACAGCTCCATGAACTGTTTTCATGGACCATCACTTCATGCGTAGGCGGATGCAATGATAAGAACTGCGCATAATTCGTCAGCTTCACCTTCGTGTCCCGCTCTATATGATCCAGGCAGAACGCAAGGGCCATGTCACCATGTTTGTGATGATGGCCGTATGTTTCGCCATCCGTGGCGATATGTGAAAGTTGCGGTTCAATACTTACTTTATCCAGCCTGCCGATCAGGCTATCGGCGAATTTCTTTCCATCATAGAGAAGACCGTCAAAGGCAACACCCTGAGAAATCTGACCATCGTAGAAAAACAACACGATGCTTTTTCCGGAAGGCAAGGTGAAGCGATACGGGCGGCGTGTATCAATTCCTTTCTCCGCTGAGGTCCACGCATGTTCGCCGATCGCCCGAAAAGATCTGGCCTGTCGGGGCGCCAGGATTGTAAACCGGATATCGTTTTCAACCAGCAGTTCCAGCGTTTCGATGTCAACAGCCGTTTCAGCCAGCCACATGCCTTCCGGCAGCCTGTTGAAGCGATGTGCGAAGTCGCGGATTCCCCAGATGATCTGCGTCTCTTTGTCACGACGCGTGGCCAACGGCATGATCATGTGGTTGTAAACCTGGGCAAGGGCGGATCCATGACCGTCAAAGTTTTCCAGGCTTAACCTGTCAGCCTCGAGTATCGCCTCATAGGTTTCGCGGTCATTTTGCTCCATCCAGGAAAGCAGGGTGGCACCGAAATTAAAGCTGATCTTCGAATAGTTGTTGATGATGTTGGTAATAACGCCTGTGTCATTCAGGATACGCGAGGCTGTGTTCGGACCGTAACATTCTGCCGAAATCCGCTCATTCCAGTCGTGATAGGGATGAGCAGAGTCCTGAACTTCAATTACTTCCAGCCATGCATTTTCACGGGGAGGTTGATAGAAATGTCCGTGAATACAAATATATTTTTCCAATTGATTCTTGTTTTAGCAGGTATAGATTAAATCTTTCAACGCCCTCACAGCACAGCAAGGAATTTCACATCAGGACCCCTGAATGATGATATACCTGTACATGGCCCGCTCAGGTCCCAATGTCCTGAAGCTCAAATTCGCTCATCTCTTTATCAAGTTTCAGAATCGAAATTGCCAGGGGAGGCAAATTTAGTGAAATGGAATAATCCCTGCCATGGAATTTCACCGGAGAAGTATTCAGTAAACCCTGGTTCAGTAATCCGCTGCCGCCGTATTTCTGGTGATCGGAGTTAAAAACTTCCCGCCATTGACCACGATAGGGTACACCTACGCGGTAAAGGTATCTTACAGCCGGTGTGAAGTTGCAGATCACGATCATCAGATCTTCCTTCTTGTCTGCCTGTCTTTGGTAGATCATGACGCTGTTCTCCCTGTCACCGTAGTCGACCCAGTGGAACCCTTTGTGCTCAAACCCGTAGTGATAGAGCGCTTTTTCTGTTTTATACAGTTTATTCAGCTCGCGAACGATCTCCTGAATGCCTTTGTGCAGGTCATATTGCAATAAAGACCAATCGAGGCTCTTGTCATGATTCCATTCAGAGGACTGGGCGATCTCGCCACCCATAAACAGAAGTTTGGTGCCCGGATGCGTAAACATGTAAGCAAACAACAATCTCAGGTTTGCAAATTTCTGCCATTCATCCCCTGGCATTCGGCCCAGCAAAGACCCTTTGCCGTGAACTACCTCGTCGTGCGAAAGCGGCAACATGAAATTCTCCGTAAAGGCGTACATGATGCTGAAAGTGATTTCGTTCTGATGATACTTTCGGTGTACAGGATCATGCGAAAAATAGTGAAGTGTATCATGCATCCAGCCCATCATCCACTTTTGGCCAAAGCCCAGACCACCCAGATACGTAGGTCGTGACACGCCAGGCCATGATGTGGATTCTTCTGCAATCGTAATCGCATCCGGGAAATTCAGATATACGACCTCATTGAACTCTTTCAAAAATGTGATTGCTTCAATATTTTCATTGCCGCCATATTGATTGGGTATCCACTCTCCTGCCTTTCTTGAATAATCCAGGTACAGCATGGAGGCGACAGCATCGACGCGCAGGCCGTCAGCGTGGTAACGGTCCAGCCAGAAGAGCGCATTGCTGATCAGGAATGAACGAACCTCGCTCCTTCCATAATTAAAAATGTAGCTCTTCCAGTCCGGATGAAACCCTTTTCTTGGATCTTCATGCTCATAGAGATAGGTGCCGTCGAATTTGAACAATCCGAAAATGTCTCCCGGGAAATGTGACGGGACCCAGTCGAGAATGACCCCGATACCCGCCCTGTGAAGTGAATCGACCAGGTACATAAAATCTTCCGGGCTACCGTACCGGCTGGTGGGCGCAAAATATCCCGTAACCTGATAACCCCACGATCCGAAGAACGGATGCTCCATGACAGGCAAAAATTCCACATGTGTAAAGCCCATGTCCTTTACATACTCCACCAGTTGCGTGGCCATTTCCGGGTAGGAAAGAGAGTAGTTTTCTTCATTCCTTCTCCAGGAACCATAGTGCACTTCATAGACAGAATAAGGTTTTGGCTTGCCGGCCAACGCCTTTCTTTCCTGAAGCCATTCGCCGTCTTTCCAATCGTACCTGGGCGACCAGACGATGGAGGCAGTCTTGGGAGGCACCTCGGTATAGAAAGCAAAGGGGTCGGATTTATCAAACGATTCCCCTGTGTTGGATTCGATGGCATACTTATAAGCTTCGCCATGCCCGATGTCTCCAAAGAATCCTTCCCAGATGCCGGACCCGTCCCACCGGGCTTGCAGTACGTGTTTGCCCCTCGTCCAGTCATTAAAATAGCCGATCACGGAAATTATTTTCGCATTTGGTGCCCACACTGCGAAGTAAGTTCCTTCCACCCCTTTGTGTGTGACGACATGCGCGCCCAATTTTTCGTACAGCTTAAAATGCTTACCCGACCGGAAGAGATGGATGTCGTAATCTGTGAAGAGACTGAACGTGTCATGGATAAACGTATCTTCGGTTTTTGCTTTTTTTCCCATTTAATTCATTCTGTTACGCCATGGGCATCCAGGGCCAGTTCAAAAAAAAATCTTATGATGTGACACAAACTCCTTCGTCATGCCGGCGGTTTACGCCATGAGAAGGCATTCCCATAAAAGGAGGCATCCACTTCAGCAATACCCCTTCGGAAAGATTCATGCCCGGCCAGGAAGTCATTTTTCCCACACTGTGGGTTCCGGGCTCGGGTGATGGTCCAAAACCGTGTGCGCGTGGTCGACATGGCGTGCCGGGATGGTCAAAGGTCGCTTTCCTCACCCTTTGACAACCCGCTTTATCGCGAAGGATATGCACGCTACAGATAGGATTCATGAACCTCGAGTTTGAACAAGTGGAAAGGCATTTTATACGGATCAAGTTCCACGTAATTCCAGTCCTGTGTCCAGGTGTAATGCTCGTCAGTGATCAGATCATGGAGCTTGACGTTGATATGATCCGCTAGTCCGAGCCTCTCCTTGGGCAATTGTACGTAGCCTGAATGCCTTTGATTCGGATCCAGATTCACTACAACGAGGAAGATATCCGACTGGTCCGGCGTCGCCTTAACATAGGCCAGCATGTTATGAGCGTGGATAGCACAAAACTGCAGATTCCAGGTCGACTGCAGTGCCGGATGCTCCCTCCGCGCACGGTTCACCATGGTGATGATGTCCGTCATGCGGTTTGTCCTTTTCCAATCGTGTCGTTTAACCTCGTACTTTTCCGAATTCATGTACTCCTCCCTCCCGGGCACAGGTTGATTATCGACAAATTCATAGGGGGGGCCATACATGCCGTAGGACGAAGACAGCGTCGCCGCCAGCGCAAGTCGTATAATGAAGATATTTTCCCCCTGATGCTGAAGGTGAAACGGAAGGATATCGGGTGTATTGGGCCAGAAATTCGGACGGAAATAATGCCGCGAAGGACTGTATACCAGCTCGTTCATGTATTCCATGATCTCATCCTTTGTCACGCGCCAGGTAAAGTAGGTGTATGATTGTGTGAACCCCACTTTAGCAAGTGAAGCCATGATCTTCGGACGCGTGAATGCCTCCGACAGGAAAATGATGTCCTCATGTTTCTTGTTGATTTCCGAGATCACCCATTGCCAGAACCGAATTGGTTTGGTGTGCGGGTTATCGACCCGGAAGATGGTCACCCCCTGCCCGATCCAATACTCAAAAACGGATCTCAACTCTTCCCATAAATTTCTCCAGTCTTCCGATTCAAAATTGAACGGATAAATATCCTGATATTTTTTCGGAGGGTTTTCAGCGTATTGAATGCTGCCGTCAGGTCTCTGTCTGAACCATTGCGGATGCTCTTTCACATACGGATGGTCGGGCGCACACTGAAAAGCAATGTCCATCGCGATATCGATATTTGACTTCTTTGCTTCGGAAATCAACCTTTTGAAATCATCGATGGTGCCGAGTTCGGGATGAATTGATTTATGTCCTCCTTCATCACTTCCGATCGCCCAGGGAGACCCTGGTTCTCCTTCTTCCGCGCGCACATTATTGTTCTTGCCTTTTCTGTTCACCTTTCCGATCGGATGGATCGGCGGAAGGTACAGCACATCAAAACCCATTGAGGCGATTCGCGGCAACAAGCGGATCACATCCCTGAAAGTCCCGTGTTTGCCATCCAGCGAAGATGAGCGCGGAAATAATTCATACCAGGAGCTGAAGTTGGCTTTCTTACATTCCACCATCAGTCTTAATTCCCGATCGTAGTTTGTTTCATGCTCGATCAGGGGATGTTCATGGACGATCTTTTCAAAAGGAGGACTCAACACCTTTTGAATCGCGTTGCTGTAATTATTTTTGTCAGTAAGACTTTCAGCGAGCGACTGGAAATAAGGATCGCCCTTGCCTATTTTTTTCAGCATTGACGCTCCTTCCATCAGCTCGACGTGCACGTCTAATGCGGCTTCGGCTTTCTTTCTGAATCCGTCGTACCAGGTTTCGAAGTGGTCGACCCATGCGCGGATCGTGAAGAGATAATAACCTTTTTCCGTGACCGGGAAGGAGGCAATCCAGGTGTCGTTTGACTGATGCTTTAGTTCAAGCGTTGACCATGATTCCCTGGTTTCATGTTTGAATAGCACCTGCGCCCTGAGATGGTCATGGCCGTCTCCAAAAATATCGGCCGATACGTTCACAAATTCTCCCGTGGTGAACTTGGCGGGATATTGGCCGCCATCCACCTGCGGCTGTACATTCTCGATAATGACGCGGGCCTGGCCTTTTATTTCACTCATTAAATCAATTTATGGTTAAACGCTGTACTCAATCTTGTTCTAAAATTACGGTCGTATAGGCCGGAAGCCTCACCCGATTATTTTCCACTCCCACTTTTCCACCAGCCGTATCAAAGGTAACTTCTTTAAATAGCCTGTTATGGTCCTGAAGTTCCACTGTCACTTCTACGTCGGAGACATTGTGCAGTACCAATAATTCCTCATTTTGGTGTTTACGCCTAAAGCTTACAATCTCTTCAATATGCATACCTGCGTGCTCAATGTCACCATACGTCAGGGCTGCTTTAGAATTCCGGAAGGCGATGAGATTGCGGTAGAAATTCAACAGGGACTTCTTGTCGTGATGTTGACGCTTGTAGGGAATGACCGTCTGGTCAGTGCTGTAGCGTGCCCGTTCCCAGGTAGTTTGCATCTTATCTGCTCGACCGGTATCCCACACGTATGGCTCACGAACAAAGGCGTCGGGACCAAACTGGTCCTCATAAGTGCTGAGCTTGTCACCCAGCATGCCGATCTCTTCCCCGTAATACAGATAGGGTGTGCCGGGCATCGTCAAAAGCAGCGCTGCAGCCATTCTCGCTTTATCAGCATCACCCTTTAATTCGGAAAGCAGTCGCGTTTGATCATGGTTCCTGATGAACGTAGCGTCGAGGTAGTCGTCCGTGACCGATTTGTAATAATCCCGGGTCTCCTTATACTGCTCAACGAGATCGATACTGTCCAAACCGGCTTTGGCCACACCGGTGATGGTATAGCCAAGATCAAAATTGAAGAGCGACGGAAGACCATCGAGATAAGGAGCAACTTCCCTGGCCTCGGACCACACTTCACCTACGAGGTAAACGTCAGGCTTGATCTTTTCCATTTCGTCTTTGAACCAAACCCAGAAAGCATGGTTATCTCCGGCGCGGTCGTCGGGAAAGATATGCTTGGCCGCATCCATCCTGAACCCATCGACCTTTACATCCTGCAGCCAGAATCTGGCGATATCAACGATCTCATCACGGACCTTCGGGTTGTCCAGATTCAGGTCCGGGCAAAGACCGTTGAAATAGCCATAGTAATGTTCTGCCGTGGTGTCGCCATTGACCGGATGCCACTTGCGGATGTTATCGGAATCAAGTGCTTTTACTTTTTTAAATAAGTCTTTCTGCACCGAATCTTTATCTGCCCATACGTAATAATCCCGGTAGGGACTATTCCTGCTTTGCTGAGCATCCAGAAACCACGGATGGTTGTTCCCGGTATGGTTGATCACAAAATCCGTAATTACCCTGATATCACGCGCATGGGCTTCCGCAATGAATTTTTTAAAATCATCCATTGTGCCGTAATCAGGATCGATGTTCTTGTAATCAATGACGTGATACTTATGGTACGTATCAGAAGGCATGATCGGCATCAGCCACAATCCGTTCACACCGAGATCTTCTATTTCATCAAGTCTTGCTGTCAGGCCTTTGAAATCACCTTTTCCGTCGCCGTCACCATCCGCGTAAGACATGACGAAAATTTCATATTTTACGCCATGAGGCCATTTCACTGTACTCCTATCCGCCTGCCGCAGGCAGCCGGCGAGGAAGATCAGTACGAGGCCCGAAAGGAATTTCAATTTCATGCTGATGTTACTTGATCTTGAATATGAAACTGCTGAAAGGTTTCAATCTGAGTTCGAACGCATGGTCGTTGTCAAATCCTACTTCAACTTCTCGCCACAGCATATCGCGGGCGATGTAAACTGCATTCGGGTCCAACCCCATCGCTGTCAGAACCTCAGGTGGTATCTGCACTTTGATCCGTTGATCGGTGTCATTAAAACTGTTGATGATGAGCAGCTTTTCCGCCGTATGGTAACGCACGAATGCATGAACCAGCGATGAAAAGTTTCCCGCTTTGATGTTGTGGGCCGTTATATCCGCATAGGCGCCGGATGCGATCGCCTTGCTTTCAGAAGCAAAGGTGAGCAGTTCGGCATAGGACCTGCGCAATTGCTTTTGTTCATCCGAGAGCAAACCACCATCAAATTTTCCGTCGTTCATCCATTTTTGATGTTCGGGAACCCCCCAGTAATCAAATATGCTCGTACGTCCGTCATCCGGACTGAAGCCCTCGGTGCCCAGCGCGGGTTCCCCCACTTCCTGCCCAAAGTAGATGAGGATGGGACCGCGGTCAATGGTGGCGCTGATCACCATCGCGGGCAGGCCTTTCCAGGGATTGCCGGCAAAAAAACGAGATGCGATTCGCTGCTCATCATGGTTCTCCATAAAATGCAGCATGTGCTGGTTAATCCCGTCCATATCCTGCCGGAGCGTATGGATTTCTGCGGTGCTGCGCTTTCCTCCCATCAGCAGGCGAAGGGTGTCATACAGCAGCACTTTGTCGTACAGGAAATCAAACTTTCCCTGCGCAATGTAATTTCTGTATTGTGAAGGATTGTAGATCTCGGCGACAAAGATCAGGTCCGGCTTAACACTTTTGATCTGGGGGATCACCCACTCCCAGAACTCGACCGGAACCATCTCGGCCATGTCGCAGCGAAATCCGTCGATGTCTTTATTCGCCCAGAATAAAAGGATATCGCGCATCTTCAACCACGTACTGGGTATGGGCTGGAAGTGTGTGGTCCTGTTCTTCCGGATATCGACACCATAATTAAGCTTCACGGTCTCAAACCACGAATGGATGTCAGGCGCCGCGTTGAATTCATCGTTGCCGGTTGCTTTCGCAGGTGTTTCCCGGAATTTGTTGTCTTTCGCAGGATGCGGTAAAGCGCCGAGAGGCTTGTAGTCAGCTGGTGGCGTAAATGATTCACCCGGAAGGTAATAGAAGTTGTTATGCGGATCAAAGCTCACGTTCACATCATCCTCCTCTCCCAGGTCGGTGATTCCCGGAGGTTTTGCGTCCGATCGGTAGGCGCGCGCCACGTGATTTGGGATAAAGTCAATGATGACTTTCAAACCGTGTTCGTGCGTCCTCCGTACGAGGTTTTCGAATTCCCGCATTCTTTCAGGAACATTCACTGCCAGGTCGGGATTTACATCGTAATAGTCTTTTACGGCGTAAGGTGACCCAGCCCTGCCCTTCACAACATCGGCATCATCCGCCTGAATTCCGTGCGCTGTGTAATCGGTAAGCGTTGCATGCTCTAAAATGCCCGTATACCAGACGTGTGTCACCCCAAGTTCTTTTATTCCTTTTAATGCTGCGGAATTGATATCATTGAATTTTCCGACACCGTTTTCTTCGATGGTACCGTACTTTTTATTGGCTGACGACAGATTCCCAAACAGGCGGGTCATCAGCTGATAGATCACCATTTTTTTCGAAGACTGTGGCATGTCTTTACGTGGAGTTTTATCATTCTGTGGAGCACATGCGGCGAGTGTCAAAATAAAGATTGCAGCATAAGACAAGGACTTCATAGGATCCAATTTATAAAAGAAAAGGCAGCTTTTCACGCTGCCCTTCATATCATATTCCAGGTTCGGTTCGGATGCTCTTCCTTCTCCTTGCCTGCAACATATGCATGAGGAGGACGAACATGCAGATGGATAATCCCAAAAATTCACGCGATTCCTCTATGTAAGGATATTGCATCTTGGCAATATCATCGAACAACAGCGACTTATCGGCTGAGTGCAGCCATTCTACCACCCCGGGGAAAAACACGAAACTGTAGGCTGCGTAAATGACAAGCAAGCCAATCAGCAAAGGATAGTAATACTGACGAAAAGCAGCAAGGATGCAGGTAACTGCCATTGCTCCGTAGATCAATATCCATACGACCGGATCGGGGTCGTTGATCTGAACAAAAGCAAAGACAATAAATAAGATTGCAAAAAGTAAATTCAGGATCTTCATACTTCAGGATTGGGACGCAATTCCGCAAGATAAAAAATTATCCATGCAGGTTTGCGATCTTCATTAAAAAACGCATCATCTCGTGACGAACATGGGAACGGGACAGATCATTTAAAGATCGAAAGAACCTTTCGATCGTTACCGGATCTACAGCTATCGCCCTAACTTAAATCGCTTTTTTAGAAAATCAGCGCTTGCGCCAACGCTGTCGATCGGTTCGCCAGGATAAGATTCCTGTTCAACGTACCAATGCTTCATCCCGGCAGTGCGGGCTTTGGCAAAGAGGGGTTCGTAGTCAATGGATCCCTTTCCGATGTCTGCATTCCGATCGTTCTGTTGCTTGTCCATGTCTTTAACATGCCACTGCTCAAACCTGCCCGGATGACGTTCAAAGTATTGTATCGGATCGGCGCCTGCGCGAATTACCCAGTAGATATCCATTTCGATCCCGACATATTTGGGATCCAGTTCAGCCAGCATCACGTCGAAGGGAGTCTGGCCTTCCAGCTTGTCGAATTCAAATGCATGATTGTGATAGCCGAAGCGAATGCCCTGCTTCTGGCACGCTTCGCCGGCTTTGTTTAATTGCCCGCAAACCTTCTTGTAATCATCAATTGTCTTGCGGTCTGTTTCGACCAGATAGGGTACCACCATGTAGCCCTGTCCAATGGCTTTCGCATCGTCGATCGCTTTTCCCCACGCGTCGCCCGTTGCCTGGTCGAGGCCATAGTGTCCACTGCACACCCGCATACCCAGATCTTTCACATAATTGCCAAAGTCGGAGAAATCCATTCCAAAGATTTTTCCATCGCGATACGAATATGTTTCCAGCTCTTTGTAACCGTAGCCTGCGACTTTCTTCAGCACCCCTTTGGGATCGTTGGGAATTGTGTCGCGAAGCGTATACAATTGAAGCCCCAGCTTGCCTTTGACCTTTGCGGCATCAGACAGTACCGGCAGCGAAAAAATCCCGGCTGCTGTCAATGCAGTGGTTTGAATAAACGCTCTTCTTTTCATATTGATTCAGGTTATTGTTCAGCTTTTTGAAGTACGAAGGATCAAAAGATATCCAAGATTTTTAACAGTGAAATCGTGCGGGCGGGAGTCAGCCGGAGAAAGATTGACCCGGAAATGAAGGTCCCGTATTCCATAAAGGCAGCAGTGTAAATACGGGTATGAATTTCATCAATTTACCTCGGATTTAAAGAATATACCGGGTGGTATATTCTTTAAATCCGAGGCAGGCATTGTCAAAGATTGGCCTTTTCGCCGTCAAGCGAGAGTACGTACATCGCCATTTTCTCAGCATCTGCCTGGGAAAGATCAGGGTGAGGCGTCATGGGAATTTCGCCCCACACACCGCTACCGCCATTCTTGATTTTATCGGCGAGGTAGGTGACATTGGGTTGCGTGAATTCATATTTCTTTGCTACTTCAGTGTGCGCCGGCCCGATCAGCTTGTTGGTGGGATGGTGACATGTTTTGCAATCGCTGCCGTCAACCAGGGCTTGTCCTTGCTTGACAAGATCTTCCGGGGATGATTGCGCCTGTTCGGCACCGCCACCCTTTTCAGCTGATTCATATTCGTCGTATTCCGCCTTTTCACCTTCTTCTGCTTTCTCCTGCTTTCCGCCGCAAGAAGTCATCGCGTAGGTTAAAAATCCGAACATGGCAATCAATAATAATAACTTTTTCATTTTTGAGATAATTTAAATTAGTCCTAACACTTTTTTATTAAATTTTTGGTCCTTACCCGAAGCGGCAAAATCGTCGAACGCTTTTTCGGTTACTCTGATGATATGATCCTGGATAAAAGGCGCGCCCTCAGCCGCTCCCTGTTCGGGATGTTTGATACAGCACTCCCACTCCAGGACTGCCCAGCCGTTGTAATCATACTGCGCAAGTTTTGAAAAGATGGACTGAAAATCCACCTGTCCGTCACCCAGCGAACGGAATCTTCCTGGCCGGTTAACCCAATCCTGATAACCGCCATATACACCGG
The DNA here is from genome assembly GCA_049791675.1 of Chryseosolibacter sp. Classification (GTDB taxonomy): domain Bacteria; phylum Bacteroidota; class Bacteroidia; order Cytophagales; family Cyclobacteriaceae; genus Chryseosolibacter. The sequence continues at coordinate 22,397 of JBARAD010000354.1, read as the reverse complement.
ATCTTCCTGTGGGATTGAACTCCGCATCTTTAACATGGAACATCTTGATGAAAGTATGGTAGAAATCAATGTACTGGAGGTAATCCAGTTGTTGCAGCACGAAATGGCTCGGATCATAGAGGATGTTGCATCGCGTATGCTTGCCGGTGGCTTCCCAGAAACGTTCGAATGTAATTCCGTCATGCAGATCTTCTCCCGGATGTATTTCATAGCATACGTCCACACCTGCTTTGTCGAAAGCATTGAGGATCGGCAGCCATCTTTTTGCAAGTTCTTTGAATCCATCTTCAACCAAACCTGCGGGACGCTGAGGCCAGGGATATACCGTATGCCACATCAGCGCTCCGGAGAAAGTAGCGTGCGCATTGAGTCCGAGGTTTTTGCTTGCCTTCGCGGCATTCTTCAGTTGTTCCACAGCCCAGGCAGTACGTTCCTTTGAATTGCCCCTTACTTTTTTCGGCGCGAAACCGTCGAATAATTCATTGTAGGCTGGATGGGCCGCAACCAGCTGTCCTTGCAGGTGCGTTGAAAGCTCCGTGACCTGCAACCCGGTGGCCTCGATTGCTCCTCTCCATTCATCACAATAGTCTTTGCTGTCTGCAGCTTTCTGAAGATCAATGCACCTCGGATCCCAGGTCGGAACCTGAATTCCCACGTATCCCAGTTCCGCCGCCCACTTTGAAATACTCTTGATATTGTCAAACGGAGCCTGGTCACCCATGAACTGTGCAAGAAATATCGCTGGTCCTTTAATTGTTTTCATATGGAGATTGATTTATTACACTTCATTTAGTCATTAGTCATTAGTCATTAGTCATTAGGCATTAGGCATTAGGCATTAGTTATTAGTCATTAGGCATTGGATGGAGATCGTTCGTCGGAGCCTTGTGCGTTATAAGCGCCTTCGGGTTCTGAGATGGTTCCAATCGAATTTATATAACCGTTAAGCATCTTGCCGATCGTTTCTACTTCTGCCATTAAGCTTTTAAATACTTCACTCTTAATAAGGTTGCGGTTATGAGCTTTTGTTAACCATGTTTCGGTCTCAAAAAGTGATCCACGGGAATAATAGCCGAAATTCTTGCTTTCTCTGAAATGATACCTTCCAAATCCCTCGCTCAAATTTGCCGCAATGGAATCAGCAGCTCTCACAAGCTGTTTTCCCAAAGTATCCTTCTGAAAATAATTCCATCCATCGACAATGGACCATACCATTTCACCAAGAATCATGGCTTGATTGTACACTTTCAATTCATTTAATTTCATATGCGTAAAGAGTTTATGAGTTTTTCACGCGCTTCCCTCTTAAGCACAAATCTCTGATGACTAATGACTAATGACCGATGACTATTTCAGAGTAGTCCACTTTCTCGTTGACTGCGATGATTTCACGGCCGTTTTTACGAAGTTCATGCCCCGTACACCATCTTCAACATCGGGAAAATCGTATTTGGCCGCATTGATCTTTTTGCCTGGCTTGTAATCGCGGACGGCTTTGGAAAAGGCGCGGTAAATGTTGGCAAATGCTTCCAGGTATCCTTCGGGGTGACCTGCAGGGGTGCGCGTAAATGCTTTCGCCTGATCAGACAAATAGGGTTGTCCTGTACGGAGCACTTCCATCGGTCTGTCAAGCCATTTTACGATGAGCGAGTTGGGTTCCTGTTGTCTCCATTCCAGACCACCTTTTTCGCCGTAGACGCGGATGTTCAGGTTGTTCTCTTCGCCTGCAGCAACCTGAGTGGCCATGAGCACGCCGGAAGCATCATTGTCAAATCGTATCAGCATGGAGGCATCATCATCTATCTTGCGGCCCTTCACAACGGAATTCAGCATGGCACAGATCTCGGTGATTTTGGATCCGGTAATGTATTCGGCAAGATTCGCCGCGTGCGTTCCGATGTCACCAATCGCCCCACCCATCCCTGATTGCTTGGGATCGGTCCTCCAGGAAGCCTGCTGATTACCTGTTCCCTCCAGCAACGTTGAAAGCCAACCCTGAGGGTATTCGACGAACACCTTGCGGATCTTACCCAGCTGTTTGGTAGCCACCATCTGGCGTGCATGCTTCACCAGCGGATAGCCGGTGTACGTGTGGGTGAGCGCGAGTATCAAACCAGTTTTATCGACAAGCTTCGCAAGCTCCTTTGCTTCCTCAAGAGAAAATGCAATGGGCTTTTCAACGATCACATGGAAGCCGCTTTCGAGCGCCATTTTCGCAGGGCCAAAGTGAACGTGGTTTGGTGTGACGATGGAAACGAAATCCATCCGCTGGTCTGCGGGCAATTCCTTTTCCTTTTCGAACATCTCCTGATAGTTCTTGTAGACCCTTTTGGGGTTGAGACTTAATTCAGCACCCGTCTGTTCGGATTCACCGGGAACGACACTGAAGGCGCCACATACAATTTCAATCTCACCATCGATACCTACCGCTTTTCTGTGAACGGGACCTATGAACGAAGTAGGTCCGCCGCCTACCATGCCCATGCGTAATTTTCTTTTCATCTGTAAGGTTTGTTTTAGTTTGAAGCAACCCACCTACCTGCCTGACTGCATGTGTTCGCGCAGGAGTCCGCTGGATCACTGATTCTTTCACAATTAATAAATATTAATCAATCAAATAAAGTTATCTCCGGTAAATTTAAAGGGAAAGGGGGATGCCCCCGCCCACCATTTAAATAAATTTGCTGATCAGGTTTTCAAAGTACTCCTGGCGACCGCTGAGCTGCCTGGGTTCACCGTTTTTCAGCGCCAGCGAACCGAGGTCAGCCAGACCCAGTTTGCCTTGTTCGAACTGTTTACCTTTTCCGCTGTCGAAGGAGGCGTATCTGTCTTTGCGCAGGCGCGTATATTCGCCGTCGTCCAGTATTGCCTGGGCAATCTGCAGGGAGCGCGCAAAGGTATCCATGCCACCGATATGTGCATAAAAGACATCCGCAAGGTCCGTGGAATTCCTCCTGGTCTTGGCGTCAAAGTTCACACCACCGGTTTTAAAACCGCCTGCTTCCAGGATAACCAGCATCGATTCTGCAAGCTCATACAGGTTGTTGGGAAACTGATCGGTATCCCATCCGTTCTGGTAATCTCCGCGGTTGGCATCGATACTGCCCAGGAGCCCGGCATCCGCAGCAACCTGCAGCTCATGCTGGAACGTATGATGAGCAAGCGTGGCGTGATTTACTTCCAGGTTAAGCTTAAAGTCATCCAGCAGATCGTATTGGCGGAGGAAGCCTATTACGGTTGCCGCATCGAAGTCGTACTGATGTTTGGTCGGTTCCATCGGCTTGGGTTCGATGAAGAATGTCCCTTTAAAACCATTCGCCCTTGCATAGTCCTTTGCCGTATGAAGGAACCGCGCAAGGTGCTCCTGTTCGCGCTTCATGTTGGTATTGAGCAGGGAACTGTAGCCTTCGCGTCCTCCCCAGAAAACATAGTTGGCACCCCCCAGGGCAATGGTTGCATCCAGTGCATTCTTGATTTGCGCCGCTGCATAGCATACCACGTCAAAATCAGGATTGGTTGCAGCCCCGTTCATATACCTGGGATTGGAAAAGAGATTCGCCGTTCCCCATAAGAGGCGCACGCCGGAAGCCTTTTGCTTTTTCTTTGCGTAGTCTACTATCTTCTGGAGTCTGGCTTCTGATTCCTTCAGGGTATCGCCTTCGTCAACCAGATCATAGTCATGGAAACAATAAAAGGGTGCACCGATCTTGGTGATGAATTCGAAGGCAGCATCCATTTTGTCGTAACCGCGCTGCATCGGGTCATTGCTGGTCGACCATGGAAAGTTCTTGGTTCCCGGACCGAATGGATCGCCTCCCGTGCCGCAGAAGGTATGCCAGTAGGCAATGGCAAAGCGGAAGTGTTCTTCCATGGTCTTCTTGCCTACTTTCTTATTTGCATCATAGAATTTAAAAGCCAGTGGGTTGTCTGACTCCTTTCCTTCGTATTTTATCTGGCCGATGCCCTTAAAATACTCTTTGTCTCCTAGTGTTAACTTCATAGAATTTGATTGAGTTGTAATTTCCACTTTGTATACGCCGCCTGGTATTGCATGGCCAGCGACTCAACAGGTTCTTCTGTCCGGATGGTCTTTAATCCTTTGAATGCAACCTCTGCAGATTCGAATATTCCTGCCCCCACCCCGGCGCCGAGCGCTGCGCCTGTCGCGCCATCGGTATTGTATAATTCCAGGGGCGCACCGATGGTATTGACAAAGGCTTCGCGGAATACGGGACTGAGGAACATATTGGTGTGCCCGGCCCGGATGACACGCGTCTGCAGCCCCATTTCCTGGAGGATGTCAAATCCATATTTCAGTGCAAAGACAATTCCTTCCTGTGCCGCCCTGAAAAGGTGACCTTCCGAATGATGGTTGAAGTCCAGTCCATGGAAGGAAGCATTCACGGATCGGTTGCCCAGGATCCGCTCGGCACCATTTCCAAACGGCAGGATGACCAATCCTTCGGATCCGGCCGGCACCTGCATCGCCAGGTTGTTCATCTGCTCGTATTCAAAGGCATGACCGGCCCCGCGTGTGTTCTTCCGAAGCCAGGAGTTCAGAATACCCGTACCGTTGACACAAAGCAGAACGCCATTCGATCTTTTTGCCGCCTGATTACTGACATGTATGAAAGTATTTACCCTGGATTTCAGGTCGAAAGCATTCTGATCGGTTACACTATAGATTACGCCGGAAGTGCCGGCTGTGGCAGCGGTTTCGCCTGCCTTGAGTACATTCAGCGAAAAGGCATTGTTGGGCTGATCACCCGCCCGGTAGGAAATTTTAACGCCCTCTTTCAGGCCCAGCGCGTCAGCTGCCTCTTTCTGAAGTTTTCCCTGGAGGCCGAAAACAGGGACCATCGGTGCGAGCAGATCTTTTTCAATACCGTAGTGTTGCAATAGCTTTTCTGAAACTGACTGGGATTTATAATCCCAGAAAATGCCTTCGGATAGACCCGTGTCTGTTGTTACAACCTGGCCGGATAACCGCATGGCCACGTAATCGCCGGGCAACATGATCTTGTGGATTTTTTCAAAGACCTCAGGCTCGTTATCGCGAACCCATTTTAATTTCGATGCTGTAAAGTTTCCGGGTGAGTTGAGTAAATGTTCAAGGCAGTACTTTTCGCCCAGTGTTTCTGATGCCTGATTGCCGATGGCGACGGCGCGGCTATCGCACCAGATAATAGAGGGCCGAAGTACCTGCTGCGCCTTGTCGACGAGCACCAGTCCGTGCATCTGATACGAGATGCCGATGGCCTGAACTTCCGCGCCATTGGCGCCTGACTTCTTCAAACAATTTTGCACGCTGATCACAAGGTGCTTCCACCACATTGCCGGATCTTGTTCCGCCCAACCCGGATGCGGGGCGAGCATGGGCATTTCTTCAGCGGGAGATTGGGCAGTGGCCAGTGACTGCCCGGTTGCTACGTCGACCACCGACGCTTTTATGGAAGAGCTACCGATGTCCAGGCCGAGCAGGAGTTGTCTCATAGGTAATTTTCAAACAATAATATTACAAATAGTCAATTTGACCATAATTTATCCATTTATTTTATACCTTAACCCTCGTTAAGTCACTTTTACAGCATGTCTTCAACCCGTTTCACCAAAGATATCATAGAAGCGCTGTCAATAGATTGCCTGATCTTTGGTTTCCGGCACGGCGAGCTCGATGTGCTGCTGATCAAACATGCCGAGGGTATCAGCAAAGGAAAGTGGGCGCTTCCCGGCGGCTGGATTCGTTATAACGAAGGCATTGACCAGGCGGCAGCCAGATTGCTTACCTCCCTGACAGGTGTTTCAAATATTTTCCTGGAACAGCTTGGCGCCTTTGGCGAAGTCGACCGTTATCCGGGAAAAAGGGTTATTACCATCGCCTACTATGCGCTCATCAACGCAGATAATTACGCGCTCAGCGCAGGGTTTACAGCCTCGGATGCGCAGTGGTTTAAAATACATGACCTTCCACGGCTTCCCTATGACCACAACAAGATACTCAAGACAGGTTTTCAACATCTGCAGCATACAGTAAGGCATGAACCCATCGGATTTAACCTCCTGCCAAAAAAATTCACCTTGCACGACATCCAGAAATTGTATGAGGCCATTCTTGAAACTGAAATGGATAAGCCGAACTTCAGACGGAAATTATTGAATATGAATTTGTTGGTTCCGTGTGATGAAAAACAACGCGACGTTTCCCATCGCGCCGCAAACTTCTACCGGTTCGACAAGAAGATTTACAAACAGCTGAAGGAGAGCGGTTTTACTTTTGAAGTGTAAAAAGTCTTGCAGTCAATAATTCATCACCGTTCAGATCAAAATAAAAAGACACTTGCAGATCAAAGAAATTACTCAGATATTCAATCCTGTTAAACCAAACACCGACAACCAAACAACCTAACTATTCCTCACTATGAATGATCAAAACAGTAAAAGGCTTTTCTACGGTAGTTGTTTTGCATTAATCACAACTGCCTTTTCCTTTAGCATAAGGGCTGGGATTCTGCCACAGCTGGGAGAAACTTTTAACCTGAGTGCCACACAGCTTGGTTTCATCAACCAGATGTGGTTTTTAGGATTCCCGATATCAATGGTTCTGGGTGGTATATTTTACAGTTCACTGGGACCAAAAAGGATCATGATCTTTGCCTTTGTTGCCCACACCATTGGTATCATCATGACAATTTATTCCGGTGGCTATGTAGGTCTCCTGATCTCGACGTTATTCATTGGACTCGGTAATGGATGTACCGAAGCAGCCTGTAATCCGATGATTGCATCGGCCTATAGCGGCAAGGTGATGAATACGCTGCTCAACCGGTTTCACATGTGGTTTCCCGGCGGTATTGTATTGGGAAGCCTGGTATCCCTCGCCATGACAAAGATGAATCTGGGATGGGAGGCGCAAATCTGGATTATCCTGATCCCGACTGTGATCTATGCATATCTGTTCTACGGACAGTCGTTCCCCGAGCCCAGGCAGGAAAGTGCATCGCTCGGCGTTAATCTGAAAGCCATGATCACGCCGCTGTTCCTTTTCATTTGTTTGTGCATGACGCTTACAGCGATCTCTGAATTCGGACCTACCCAATGGGCCCAATTGGTACTGGCAAAAAGCGGAGCGGAACCAATGGTGATCCTCGCACTCATTACCGGCTTGATGGCTTTCGGCAGATATTTTGGCGGTGACTTCGTTCACAGGTTCGATCAGACTGGCGTGCTGCTGGGCTCCGCAATCCTGACGGCGCTCGGAATTTTCATGCTCAGCATTTCAACAGGCGGCATGGCGTATGTCGCTGCAATAATATTTGCGATGGGTGTTTGTTATTTCTGGCCCAATATGATTGGTTTTACCGCAGAAAAAATTCCGTTGAGTGGCGCGATCGGTATGTCCGTTGTAGGTGCGTTTGGCATGTTCTCTTCGTCCATGTGGCAGCCGGTCATCGGCGGCTGGATCGACAAAGCTGGTGCGGAAGCAGCTTCTTCCGGTTTGCAGGGTGATGCCCTCGAACTGGCGGCTGGTCAGGCGACCCTTCAGAAAATGTTGGTATTTCCCCTGATATTAATTGTATTGTTCGTCATCCTTCTCTTCTGGGTGCGCAGCAGGAAAACCGCTGCACCCGCGAAGGCTGCCGTGCACCGTTAATCTTAAAAAAAGGGACGCGCAAGCGTCCCTTTTTTTATTCATTTAATACGGGTGGTTGATACTAGTTGTCTCCTTCAGGGGCCGTAGTACCTTCCTCCGCAGTGATCTCGCCAAGCTGACCTTTCTCAGCCTTCTTCTTCAGTTTGTCATTGGCAAAGATAGCAACCTCTACCCTGCGGTTTTGCTGACGTCCATAATCACTGTCATTGTCTGCAACGGGTTGATCAGGACCATAGCCCTCCGTGGTGATCCGCTTGCCAGGGACACCGAGGCCATTCAAATAATCTGAAACTGCATCGGCTCTTTTTTCTGATAATACCATGTTGTACTCACGTGTTCCCGTAACATCTGTGTGGCCTTCGATGAGGATGTTGGTATCGTCATATTTCTTCAGCGTCTCTGCCAGGTCGTTGAGGTTCGTCTTGGATGTTTCAGATAATTCTGCGGAATTCAATGCGAACTGAATTCCGTCGCGGAAGGTGATCTTGATACCCTCTCCTACGCGCTCGATCTCAGCGCCTTCAAGATCTTTTTCCAGTTCTTCAGCCTGCTTGTCCATGTAGCGCCCGATACCGTAACCAGCCGCTCCACCCACCGCTGCGCCGAGGATGGCGCCCATGGCGGTGTTACCGGCAGCTTTACCGATGGCTGCTCCCGCTGCCGCTCCGCCCGCCGCACCAATATAGGTCCCCTTCTGAGCCTTGTTCATGTTTTTACATGCGCCCAAAAACAGGCACAGCGCCACAATCAGGCCTGTAATTACTCTCGTTCCGATCAAAGTTTGTTTCATACGTTTTTGCTTTATACTATTTTATGTTAATTCAAATCTCGCCTGCTGTCATCTTTAAGCCCTGCAAGCGTCAGATTTAATTAAAGCGGATAATTAAAAAACTATGCCGGTTGCTGGGCTGTCAGATTCGGGATATTGAGTGTTGAAAAATTCAGCAGGGCTTGTAAGGATGATTAAATTGACGGTATCGTGAGACTTTTATATTTTTCTTTGTTCTGTTTATTTACCTGTTATGCAACCCCTATGGAAGGCCAATCTCTCGCGAAAACAACAACGGTGAAATTTCTGGCACTCGGCGATTCGTATACGATCGGAGAAAGTGTGGCGGAAGTTCAACGATGGCCCGTCCAGCTGGCAGGGTCGCTTTCGCATCGCGGCTTCACGTGCCTGAAGCCGGAGATCATTGCAGTTACCGGCTGGCGAACGGATGATCTCATGAATGCCTTAAAGGCAAAACAGCCCGGCAGTGATTACAACCTCGTCTCCTTATTGATTGGTGTCAATAATCAATATCAGGGGAAAAACATCGATGCATATGCCCTGGATTTTGAAGCATTGCTCAAGTCGGCCATCGCATACGCCGGAGGCTCGGCATCACAGGTATTTGTGTTGTCAATCCCTGATTATGGCTATACACCTTTTGGAAAAGATAAACGCCGCGAGATAACACAACAGATCGATGCGTTTAATGCCGTGAACAAGGCCATCACCGAAAGGAACGGGATCCGCTACATTGATGTCACAGATATTTCACGCGACGGCCTGACCGATCCCGAATTGATCGCGGAGGACGGTCTTCATCCTTCCGGCAAAATGTATGCGCTCTGGGTGGAGCGGATTGTGGAGAAGATGGGATGGTAGGCGGGGTCAGTGGTGAGTGGTCAGTAGTGAGTTAGTGCGTCGCTATGGCTTTGCTTTTCATAGTTGACGTCAATCGTCAATCGTGAGTAGTGCGTGCGATCGATGGTTTTGCTTTTTATCGCCTGGCTTCTTCAATTCAGAGATAGTTTTGACACGTCGATAAAGCAAACCTTGCTGACGCACCTGTCTTCGCCACTCAGCACTGACCACTCACCGCTTCAAATGCACGACCTCGTCCTTCAAATAGATATCCATCGGCTCACCTGACTCCAGCATGGTCTGCGTTCCTTCCCTCGTCACTTTCACTTTAATGACTCTGTCCCGGAACTCGAGCCGGAATGAATAGGATTTCCACTGCTCAGGTAAAAAGGGATTAAATGAGAGCTTGCCATCCTTAATCCGCATGCCGCCAAAGCCCTTCGTCACACTCAACCACGTTCCGGCCATGCTCGTGATGTGACATCCATCTTCAGTATCATTGTTATAATCGTCAAGGTCGAGTCGCGCCGTTCGCAGGTAGAACTCGTACGCCTTTTGTTTGTAACCAAGCTTCGATGCGAGGATGGCGTGAACACACGGAGACAGCGATGACTCATGAACCGTCATCGGTTCGTAAAAATCAAAATTCTCCCTGATCTGCGCCACGGTAAATTCATCCTCCAGTAAATACAGTCCCTGCAGCACATCCGCCTGCTTGATGAAGCACGAGCGCAGGATCCTGTCCCACGACCACTTCTGATTGATCGGTCTGTCTTCAGGCTTCAGGTCGGTTACCTTTAACAATTCCTTATCCAGGAATCCATCCTGCTGCAAGAACAGGCCGCGCTTCTCATCGGCCGGATAATACATCTTCTCAACGATGTCTTTCCACTTGCCTACCTCCGAACCTTCATTGAACGAAGTGTTCCTGACAATTTCCTGGAAGCGATCCGGATTATCTTTCCTGACAAAGTCGATAGCCTGTTGCGTATACTTCAATGTCCATACGGCGATCGTATTCGTATACCAGTTGTTGCTGACGTTGTTTTCATATTCGTTCGGCCCCGTCACCCCCAGCATCACATATTTATTCTTGTGGCTGGACCAGTTGATGCGTTGGGTCCAGAACCGGGATATGCCGATGAGCACCTCAAGACCGTATTCCGAGAGATATTGTTCATCATCCGTATAGCGGATGTAATCAAATATCGCAAAGGCTATGGCTCCATTGCGGTGTATTTCCTCAAAAGTGATCTCCCATTCATTATGGCATTCCTCGCCATTCATGGTTACCATCGGATACAGCGCCGCGCCGTCGGTGAACCCGAGTTTCCGGGCGTTTTCAATCGCCTTCTGCAAGTGCTTGTACCGGTACACCAGCAGGTTCCTGGCCACCTTCTGCTCGGCAGTTCCGAGATAAAATGGAAGACAGTACGCCTCTGTGTCCCAATAGGTGCTTCCACCGTATTTTTCTCCTGTAAATCCTTTCGGACCGATGTTCAAACGTTCATCCTCACCTGTGTAGGTCTGGGTCAGCTGAAAGATATTAAAACGGATACCCTGCTGAGCCGCCACGTCGCCCTCAATCGTGATGTCGCATTCTCCCCATTTATGTTCCCACACCTTTGCGTGTTCTTCATAAAGCTTATCAAAGCCTTTCGCGACAGCTTCGTCCAGTACCTGATGACAATGCCTGACCAGTTGGCCCTTGGGGTGGTTCTCGGACGAAAGAACGGCGGCGTATTTATAAATCACCGTTTCCGCCCCTTCCTTTACGTTCATCTGTACGACGTTGCCCGCATATTTTTCGCGCTTCTCGACATTGATCCGGTCGACCACCGCTTTTTTCCCATCTGTCTCAATGACGTAATGAATTCCTGTAGTGACATGAAAAAGTGTCTTCTTCGTCTGCGCCGTTACCAGCGCCCTGCCTTCAGTAGCTTCCTTGGATACTTCTTCCCAGAATTTTTCGTCGTAGTTCGCATCCTCATTGACAACGTCCGCATCGGCGTATATGGAAAATGTCATTTTCGCGGAGAAGTTTAGCGGTGTAATGGAATACCGGATGGCCCCGATCTCCCCCTGTGCCATGCTGCAAAACCGCTTCGATTCAACCTTTACTTTCTTTCCGTCGGAGAAGGTAGCAGCAAAACTTCGTGAGAGCAATCCGGTGCGCATGTCCAGTACCCGTCGGAAACCCTCTACCTTGCATTTGGCCAGGTCAAGCTTCTGGCTGTCGACACTGACATGGATACCGATCCAGTTAGGGGCATTCAGCACCTTGGCAAAATATTCTGGATAGCCGTTCTTCCACCATCCCACGCGTGTCTTATCGGGATAGTAAACGCCTGCCACATAACTTCCCCGCAGGGTTTCTCCTGAATAATCTTCCTCGAAATTCGCGCGCTGCCCCATGCGTCCGTTTCCGATGCTGAAGACGCTTTCCGAAATCTTGTTGTAGTGCGGATCAAAACCTTCTTCAATGATCTGCCACTCATGGTGCTTAAGATAGTTCTTCATATCGTTTGATAATCATTCAGGAGTTTAACCATCGCTTTAATTTTGTACCGCCTCCAGACTTTGCAGGGTGGCAATGTTTACCTGTGACGTCCGGGAGAAAACTTTATTTGCCCGGTGCAGCAATTCCGGCGATCCGATTCCGATACACTTCATACCCGCTGCAAGCGCGGCCTCAACACCTGCTTCTGCATCTTCAATGACCACGCATTGACGCGGCTCCAATGCAAGTTTCGCCGCAGTCGTTAAAAATATTTCGGGATGAGGCTTCGTATGGAGGATCATGTTGCCATCGACGATGGCATCAAATTCATCCTGGATCTGCAACAGGCGGATCACAGTCTTTGCGTTCTTGCTGCTGGAGGCCAGGCCCACTTTAATGCCTTTTGATTTCAGATCCCGGATAAGTTCTTTCACTCCGGGAAATATTTCTTCCGGCGTCATGCGTTCAACATATTCGTTAAACCAACCATTTTTTTTGTCTGCCAGCCTTTCCAGTTCCCCGTTCTTGAAAGTTATTGCTGCAAGTGAAAGAATGATCTTCAGCGATTCCATGCGGCTCACGCCCTTCAATTGTTCATTCTCCTGCAGTGTCAGCTTGTACCCCAGTTCGTCCGCCAATCGTTTCCATGCCAGGTAATGATAATGTGCCGTATCAACAATTACTCCATCCAGGTCAAATATGCATCCTTTGATCACGCTCAATAGTCTTAATTTTACAATGCCAAAAACGCCAGCTGATTTTCAGCGACGCAGCCATGCCCACGATTGACAGTGAACCGTCAACGGTCTCATTACTGGAAAAGCGGTGCAGACCGTTACGAAAGACTTTGAACTGCCCCATACGTTCTCTCAATGATCTGATTGGTTTCCGCCAGGGATTTAAAGACAGCGAATGTCTTTCCCTGCGTCCGCAGCGCGCCCAGTGTATTTCCATATCGGACCGCCGCGATATAGTCTTTGGGATCCTGCAGCAAACCGAATCCCAGACCCCCCGCGAATGAATCGCCGCAACCCGTAGTATCGATCACATGCTCGACCGGGACGGCGGGCACCATGGTCTCGTGTAATTTTCCAGCCGTGTTATAATAAACCATACAGCCCCTGGAATCCATGGTGATGCAGACACACTTTACCCCCTTATCAAGGCAATGCACGGCAAATTGCCGCATCTCTTCTGGAGAAATATCTTTTTCAAAATCAGAACTTTCGTATTCTTTCTTGAACCAGGACGCATGTGCTTCTTCAATGTTCATCTTCAGCACATCGATGTAGGGAAGCCAGAGGTCGCGGTCTAACCAGAATTTGCGCTGTCTTTCACCTTTGAACAGACACGCCGTGGTCGGCCCGTGAGCATCGAAAATAATGATGCTCTTTTTTCTTTTCTTCTTGATGAACTGCAGGGCGTCGAGCGAAATTTCGTAGTCGCTGATGGGGATAAAAATGAAGACCTCGCAATCGAGCAGCTCGGCAAAATCCGCCGGGACGATGGGATCCATAAAACCGGTCTGACGCTCGACCCGGTTGTTCAAATCCAGGAACCGCAAACTGATCACATCACCCTGATCGTTCTTACAGGTGATATGTTCCAGATTGATACCTTGATAACCATGAAATACTTCTTTGACGTTATCCTGATCCGTAACCCTGACGTGAGAAACGGGAACAATCTCAATGGCATCTCCAGCCATAGTCGATAACGCTATTACCGGATGGGCTACACAACCCCATTTCTGGATGAGGTCACCCTTGTGGGTGACGATATGATCCCTCGGAATAGGACCGACAATGGCAATTCTTTTCATATCAGTTGGGACTATTTACTAAAAAAGCCGCGCCAAATACCCCCGCGCTGTCACCAAGTGAAGGCTTCACGATGGGGGTTTCCAACCCATGATTAAAAACATATTTTTTGACCGAATCAATACCGCGGTCATAAAGCATGTCAATGTTTCCCACACCCCCGCCGATCACAATTACGTCAGGGTCGAGAATGTTGATGATCACGCTTAGCGACAAACCGAAGTATTCAACAAGGCGCATCATCGTGCGCTGCGCCGTTGGATCCACCTTGGATTCCGCAAGGGCCACAATATCCTTTAAACTCTTCTTGTTTCCAGTTTCCTTCAGGTAGAACCGCTCCAAAGCCGGTCCTGAAATAACTGTCTCCACACAGCCTGTCTTACCGCAATAGCACGGCCCCCCGGATTCATGAACGAAGTTATGCCCCCACTCACCGGCGATACCATGCAGGCCGATGATCGCACGTCCGTCCACGACGATACCACCGCCGACTCCGGTTCCCATGATCACCCCGAACACAACCCGTGCTTCGGGAAATCTCTGCTTCACAACCCCAAGCTGAGCTTCAGCAAGGGCAAAGCAGTCCGCATCGTTCGCCATTTCCAGGGGCAAGCCTAATAACTTTTCCAGATCCTGCTTCATGGGCTTTCCATTCATCACCACGGTATTGCAGTTTTTCATGGTCCCAAGTCTGGGGTCATGGACCCCCGGCGTACCAACACCGATCTTCACCGGCAGACCGTTGGCGAAACCCGCCATCATATCCACAAGTTTTTTTACCTGTTTGAGCAGGTGTTCATAACCCTGGTCAGCTTCTGTTGGAACCCGGTCCCGAAAGAGAACCTCAGGGTCATCCACAGATTTAAGGATCACCCCTTCTATTTTTGTGCCGCCCAGATCAATACCCCACAAATTGTTTTTAGATATTTTTGCCACTTCAGCAATGTTAAATTCAGCAGGTTCAATGTAATATAAAGAGGGTTATTTTCCCAATTCAAGCGCTACATGTAATTATAAAAAACGAACAAAAAATAAGCGGAAACTTCGCCATGAAGCCATCATCGGAAGCGGTCTGGCGTACGCGATCCCCCGCCCTTCTTCCTGATAAGAAAGGACAAGGGAAATACTGCTATTTGATGTTCCGGGGCCGGCATGCAAGAACTGTTACACCCCCCGTGTGGTCAACATCCCGGGAGGCTTATCTTTACGACCAGAAAAGAAGATTTTGGCCCGGCATGTACATTCCCCTGAACTTTCTTATTATTACTGATGGTTATTAACGGCTTTTGATTGCCATGATGTGGTGTGATGTTCTGGCAATACGCAAGTGATCCAAAAGGTTACCTCCTGACAGCCATTGATGAAGCCAGAAAAGCAAACCCCTGAAAAGTAAATATCGATCCCTATGAAAAATATGCTGTTAATATTGATTTGGATTTGTTTGCCGGCCACTGGTTTGATGGCCCAGACCAAAGATGAACAGGCCGTTTCCAATGCGGTGAAACAACTCAATCAGGCAATGGTAGACGCAAATCAGATCAAGCTTGATGAGCTGACTTCAAAAAAGCTAAGTTATGGACACTCCAGCGGTCTGGTCGAAGATAAAAATGATTTCATCACGGCGATCATTGACGGGAAATTCGGTTTTATATCCATTGACCTGACAGAACAGACTGTCGCGATCAACAACAACGTGGCGATTGTAAGGCACAAGTTCTCCGCCGATACCGATAATAAGGGTCAGGCCCAGGGCCATGTCAACCTGGGTGTCCTGCAGATCTGGCAGAAAGAAAAGGGAAAGTGGCTGTTGCTTGCGAGACACGCCACTAAATTCCCTTAAACGCCGGCAAAATTCCGGATTCCGTTATGCATGTTTGATACGCCTCAGCATACAAGGGAAGGGACCGTTCACAAAAAAACGCTGTGCGCGCTTTCGCTTTGCCGCCTATGTTTGCAAAGGTATTTGGATCGTTGCGTGGGATCACTGGTCGGGCGAATGCGAAGGCAGCTCCCGAGACAACCCAGAAAGAAATAGAAGATTAGTGTTTTCAAAGATCATTAAAGACGCGTTTTAATGCAGATAAGAAACTACCGGTGGATCATCGTTGCCCTGTTATTTTTTGCGACCACCATTAATTACCTCGACAGGCAGATCATCGGACTTTTAAAACCTACGCTCGAAAAAGAATTTAACTGGAGTGAAACAGACTTTGCCTATATCGTCATGGCATTTACCGCAGCCTATGCGTTGGGGTTGGTGTCATTTGGGTGGCTCATCGACAAGATCGGCACCAAGGCTGGATACGCATGGTCTGTGATCATCTGGAGTATTTCAGGAATGTTTCATGCACTGGCAAGAAGTGTTACAGGCTTCAGCATTGCCCGCATCGGTCTGGGTGTCGGAGAAGCCGGCAACTTTCCCGCTGCCATGAAGGCGGTTGCAGAATGGTTTCCAAAAAAAGAACGTGCGCTCGCAACGGGTATTTTTAACGCAGGAACAAGCGTTGGCGTGGTAATGGCCCTGCTGGTCACCCCCTGGATACTGGTCGAATATGGCTGGCAGGAAGTATTCTGGATTACAGGCGCATTCGGATTTGTTTGGCTGATATTCTGGCTGATATTATATGAGGTGCCTTCGGGACAAAAGCGGATCACAGCAGCGGAATTAAAACTCATTACGGAAGACGGTGATCAGGATCAATCACACAGTGCCGGCGGAAGCGTGAAGTGGTACAAACTATTCACTTTCAGACAAACGTGGGCATTCGTTACCGGCAAGTTCCTGATAGACCCCATTTACTGGTTCTTTCTTTTTTGGCTCCCCTCCTATTTCTCATCCACGTTCAATCTTGACTTAACAAAGCCCAGCCTGCAATTGATGATCATCTATGCCGCCACAACCGTGGGAAGCATCAGCGGGGGCTATTTTTCTTCCTGGCTGATCAGAAAAGGATGGCCAACGCTAAAGGCAAGAAAAACAGCGCTGCTGATCTTTGCGACCCTGGAGCTATCGATCATATCGGCCCAGTTCGTTACAGATATCTGGGTAGCCGTGGCGCTCATCAGCCTGGCCGTGGCATTGCACCAGGCCTGGGCGACAAATATGTTCACTACTGCTTCGGATATGTTCCCGCGCGAAGCGGTAAGCTCGGTGGTTGGCATCGGAGGAATGACGGGCGCCATCGGAGGCATCCTTTTCCCGCTACTGGTGGGCTATCTGCTGGACTCCTACAAAGCCGAAGGCAACCTGGGGGCGGGCTATAACCTTTTGTTCACGATATGCGGGCTGACTTACCTTGTCGCGTGGACCATCATCCATCTCTTAACGCGAGGCCCCAAAACCAAAGTCACGCTTCAACAACTATATTAAGACCACCGTGTGTCCCTTTATATCAATCCCCGCTTATACGCCTCCTTCACCAGCCCTGCCGTGTTGTGAACGCCCAGTTTCTGAGTGAGGTTGACGCGGTGCGTTTCCACGGTTCGCACACTGATGAAAAGCTGATCGGCGATCTGCTGGTTTGAGAATTCTCGCGCGACGAGCCCCAATATCTCCTGTTCCCTTTTGGTGAGCGATACACCACGCGAGGTCGCCTTTGCACCTGACAATACTTCATTGAGCATGTTGTTCCGGATCTGCTCCTGGATAAACGGCTTGTTTTGCATCACGGTTTCAATAGCCTTCAGCAGCGTTTTGCCATCAATGTTCTTCAGAAGATAACCCAATGCGCCGTTGCGCATCATCTGTTTTACATAAGAGGATTGCTCGAAGTTTGTCAATGCAATGATCTTTATCCCGGGATATTCTTTGTGGATCGTCTTGCATAAGTCGATACCATTCAGATCAGGCATCTGGATGTCCAGAAGAAGCACATCAGGTTGCTGATCCGGGAGACTGTTTAACAGCCCTTCACCGGTCTCGGCAGCGAACAACACGGACATTCCGTCCAGCTTTTCAAGCATCGCTTTAAGACCGTTGATGACGAGGATATGGTCGTCTGCAATGGCGACGGTTACAGGCATATATCAGGAATTGACTGTTGAAGTTTCAATGACGGTAATTTCTTTGGCGGGTTTGATTTCGAATTCCAAATGCACGGTTGTTCCTTTGCCTGGGGCCGACTCGATCGTCAGTTGCCCGCCGAGATGTTTGACTTTATCGCTCAAATTTACCAGGCCGATCCCCTTGGTGTGGCGCTGGTCGAAACCGACACCGTTGTCTTCTACTATTACGGTGAGGAGATCGTTGTGCTGACTCAGCTGTACGAGCACGTGGTCCGCCTGGGAATGTTTTATGACATTGTTGATCAGTTCCTGTACCGCCCTGTATACAGCAAGTTTGAAACGGTTATTCAGATCCGGCATGGTACCCAGAAAATAATACTCAATATTCAGTCCGGAATTTTTCATGCGCTGACAGAAATTCCCGATCGCAACATCCAGATCGTGCATGCGCAGGATGTCTGGGAACAGATTGTGCGAGATCATCCTGATCTCCTGTGAGGCCTGATCCAGCATGGACGATATATTACTCAGATGGTTCGTCCAAAAGGATGATTTTTCTTCATCCTGTATAATGCTTAGATGCATTTTGGATGCAGACAGAATACCGCCTACGCCATCATGCAATTCGCGGGCAAGGCGCGACCTTTCTTTTTCCTCGCCTTCCATCAGCGCGTTCAGGACCTGCAACTCACTTTGCTTTTTCAGCAATTGGATTTTGTCCGCATTCAGTCGCTGCTTGCTGCGGTAGACGATCACAAATATCACAATGGCGGACAGAAGCAAGATAGCGATCGCTGTCCATAGAATAATAAACCTGTCCTTCCGCGCGATCTCCAGATTATTATTCGCGATCACCAGCTGCTGACCGGCGATAGCCTTTTCCTTCTGGGATGTCTGGTATTCAATTTCAAGCTTGTGAATATTCTGTTGCGTTTCAGCACCCACCAGCGAGTCCTTCAGCGACTCATATTGCTTCCTGAAGTCAAGCGCATCCTCATGTTGATTGATCTTTTCATTGATTTCCGAACCGAGCAGGTAAAGCTTGGACAGTTCCTGCAAGGCCTGCACGTCTCTTGCGACCTGTATGCTTTTCGTTAAGTAGTCATTGGCCAGGTTGTACTGCCCGAGGTGGAAATAGTTTTGTGCAAGGCCCCAGTAAACATACAATTCGTAGTCAGGGACCGGGTAACCTTTTAAAACAGAAAAACTCTTCTTGTACAATTGCAGCGCCGCGGAATATTTCTTCATCTGGGAGTAAACGTCCGCCTTATTGATCAGTGCATCCAATACATAGCTGTCGTCATCCAGCGCTTTGCCAAGAATCAATACTTTGTCGAGGTGCGCGAGGGCGTCTTCAAATTTCTCGTTCAACACTTCACTCAGCGCCAGGTTGACGAGACTGCTTGCCATACCGATGCTATCCTGCGTCTCCAGCGCAAGCCTGTAACTTTTGTTGGCATAATAATAAGATTTGTCCTTCTCCTCGAGCTGAAGAAAAACGGAAGCGAGGTTATTGCTGTAACGCTGCCGGCGCTGGGGAGTATCCACACCTTCTGAAAAGATCAGGGCATTTAAGTAGTGTGTGGCGGACGATTTCAGGTCACCCAGATACTGATGCTGATTGGCCAGGTTGTTGTAGGCCATTGCCAGCATGCTGTTATCACCGAGATCTTTGCATATCTCCAGCGATTCCAACGCCAGGTCTAGTGCTTCCTGGTACTTACCCTGACGATTGAGCACCGGAATATAATAGCTGACAAATTCTGAAATTCCTCGCCTGTAGTCCAGCTTTCTTGCGAGGTCTCCTGCTTTCAGGCAATAGTGTGCGGCGGAATCGATGCGGTCTGCATAGTAATGCTGATCCGATATGGCAAGATACGCCTTGACTTTCGCAGTATCTCCGGGAACAGGATCCTGTGACATCAGCATGCCGGGCCACGACAAAAGAATTATGTAAAAAGCATAACGGAGTAATCTTTCCATGGGCCGGATTAAGGGCGTCTTATAAGGCAGGTTCCGCTGACCTGGTTAACACCGGATCCTTGATCTAAAATACAAACAAAGTGGCCTGCAATCAACTTTTGTGATCATTTTCATGTCTTTCGGAAAGCGGCTTTTGTCACTTGTCGCGCGCGGGATCTCCATCGGACTCAGTACTTATACGCATATGTATAAATGCGTTTTTCTACGGAAAAATCCGCGATGGCCGGAAACTACTTTTATTGAAAAATTCAGTCACTTAAATATTAAAACTATGAAGAAGAGATTTTTAGCGCTCGCATGTATGTTGTGTGGTTTTCTTTCTACAGCATTTGCTCAGTATGAGAAGGGTGATATCGCCGTGAATGCAGGGGTTTCATTTGGATTGATCGGGTATGGATACGGATACTATGGGGGCGCCAAAGGATTTCTCCCTGTGTCCGTGAACCTCGAATATAGTCTGAGCGATGTGTTTGCCATTGGACCTTACGTTGGTATGTATTCCAGGTCGTACGGCGCCGGTGATTACAAATTCCGTGCGCTGTCTTTTGGTGCACGCGGCACCTTCCACGCCAGCAATTTTCTGAATGACAACCTGAACATGTCAATCAACACCGAAAAGGTCGATCTGTATGCCGCCCTTATCCTGGGGGTGGAATCGTACTCCTGGAAGTATGCGGATAATATTGCTAACGGATATTATTCCAATGGGTCGCGGATGATCTTCGGCCCGGTGCTGGGCATTCGCTACCAGTTCGCTCCGGCCTTTGGGGCCTTTTTTGAAGGCGGACGCGGTGCCTTTGGCTACGGTACGCTCGGCATCACTGCGCGGTTCTAGGATGGCGAAAACTGATTTGAAATGATACCCAGGAAATTTAACAACACGTGATATGTCAAAATCACTCTTAAGAACGATCATGGCGGTGGGGTGTATGCTGATACTGTGCTTCACCATGCGCTGTAATCCCGATGATGAACAAGGCGGTAGCGGTAACGTTAAACAGGAGGATCCGCTACAGCCCAAGCCTGCCGTTACCACGACAGTCGTTGGCGTGGTGACGGACGAGAACGGGCAGCCGGTGGCTGACGCAGAGGTCAATGTACACGGAGAAACCGCCATCACAGGAAACGATGGAACATTCGTCCTCGAAAACATCCAGGTTCCAGGGAACCGTTGTGTTGTCCACTCAACGAAGGATGGATATTTTGCAGGCATCAGGGCGCTTACTCCTCAGGAAAACGGTCAGACGGAGACACGCATTGTTTTGATGGGCAGCCCGGTAACACACACTTTCGAAGCCGGTGCCGGGAGTAATGCGGCTTTGCCTGACGGATCTGAAGTCCACATTCCGGCCAACGGGCTTGTTACGGAAGGTGGTGACGCCTATTCCGGACCCGTCAGCATGTCTGTCCGGTATATGGACCCCACGGCGGGAAACTTCGGTGTATTGGTTCCGGGGGGTGATATGTTGGCCCGGCGGGAAGACAACAGCACCAGTGTTCTTTATAGTTTCGGGATTCTACGGGTGGAAATGACAGATGGCAGTGGTGACAAACTTCAACTCGCCCCAGGATCGTCCTCGACGTTGATCATGAACATACCTCCGGATCAGATGTCAACCGCGCCTGAAACGATACCCCTCTGGTATTTTGATGAGGATAACGGCGTGTGGCAGGAAGAAGGGTCCGCCAAACGGGAGGGCAACCGTTACGTAGGCACAGTCACGCATTTCACGGACTGGAACTGCGACGACCCAACGGAAGGTGCAACCATTGTCGGGAGATTGATCGATTGCAGCGGAAATCCGGCATGGGGAATAGTTGAATTCGGCCAGATCACTTCTGACCCGCAGTCGAGCACAGAAAGCGGAGAATCAGATGGAAGATTTGAACGCAGGGTTCCTGATGGCATTGAACTCACGGTCGTCATCAGTGACCCCCTGGTCATTACACCGCTCACAAAAAACGAACGCGGCAAAGTCATTGTTATCGTGCCCCCGCTGGCGCCAGGTCAGGTATATGATGTGGGCGATATACAGACATTTCCCTGCCCTTCGGAAGTCACAGCGACTTTCAAGACACAAAGCGATGACGAGGTCCTTTTTGCAGTCTTTTCATCCCAGCACGGAAGCAAGGGTATTTATGATCCCGGAAGTAGTATGCGCGTGAACCTGCCTCCGAATATGGACGTCAGCATGATGCTGTACACAGCCAAGGGAATTTCTGTAACCGAAGAGATACGGACAGCGGATGAAAATGGCACTGTTGACCTGGGAGAGATCGACCTGACCTCTGAAAACACAGGCGTCGGACAAATCAAAGGAAAGATCACATGCTATGGCGAGATTGAAAATGAAGGTCAGATCAGTGTCACCTGGACGGATCCCGATGCCAATACGAAAATTAATTACACGAGTCCGGAAGCGGATGGATCTTTCAGCATTGAGGCGCCCATCAATACCTCGGTTGAATTGTCTATTTCAACAGGCAGTGGCAGCTGGAAAAAAACAGCCCAGACACCATCGGCAACGGAAGGAGTACTTGACCTCGGCACGATCGAGATCTGCGAAAACATTAATGTGGGCGAAACAAGCTTCCGGATCACCGGAGACGGATTGAATAATCAGCTGTTTACTGTCCTTTCGAACAAAAATACCCAGATGATGAACATGGGTGTCTATTACCCTTTTGATGATGTCACGCTCGCGGTGGTAGATGACCTTGCCGACGAAATTTACCTGGGCTTCATCTTCCCGGGCAACACGACAGGCGTGCGCGATCAGACAGATGAGGTTGCCATAACGATTGAAC
>JBARAD010000353.1:0-17876 GCA_049791675.1 Chryseosolibacter sp. | reverse complement strand
AAGCAGTTACCCAGGTAACTGCTTTTTGTTTTTTTGCCCTGCAGGAAGCCCACCTTCCTGTAGTAAATCCCGACCCCGAACAGGACAGCTCAACCAGCAATCTTGGAACAGCACATGAAAATCAGGTAGTTGCCTAACACACTGCTATTGAGTGGCTATTTGGAAGTCATAAAAAAAAACAGGCCTGAGGCCTGCTTTTTTTTTACTTACTGTGAGACCAATCAATAAGGTTTTCCGGTGCCCTGCAGCAACCACATTTTTGACCATGCACTGTTGTTGCTCACATCAGCTCCTTTGAATGGCGTCGGCTCCAGTCTAAGAATTGCCGCCTCAGCGTTTTCGGTGTTTTTTGATATTTCATTATCGAAATGATAATAGAAGCGCAGCGGGAGTTTTACTCTTTTTGCCGACTCCCCTGTCTGCAAAACCGGGAAGCCGGTTCTCCGGTAGTCGAACCAGGCTTCGGCTGCCGCGCTCCAGCTGGCAATCCATTTTTGCTGGATGATACTTTCGAGTCCGGAGTAAGGAGCACCGGTAATGTAATTTTCAAATTCCGCACCCACGCCCCATGCGTTAAATGACTGCTGAATGCCGGCCGCGTAATGGTCTTCCGGAGTCCCCGGCGCCCAGCCATACAGGGCCGCTTCGGCGAGAATCAAATGCACTTCGGCAGCGGACATCAGCCTCATCAACAAGAGCGGGCCGCTGGCCAGTTTATACATATCGTGCAGTTGCGAAGCATGTGGATTGTAAACTCCCTGGTCCAGATTCGGATTCAGGTTGTACTGCGGTGCAGCAAAAACAGACGGGGGAATTCCCACATAATCCGGGTCGTAATCCACGCCCACATTCCAGGCCTGCTCATAGGCATCCACCACATCCTGCGAAATCTCCCGCTTGCCACCGACGATCCTGTCAATATCTGTTCCGGCCACGAGCACCAGGGGTATTTCAATTTCGTTTGCCCACACGCCAAGTCTGGGGTCATTCAAATCCTGCAGCGCATCAACGAGGGTCGCGCTTAATTTTGTACGCATATATTCACCACTCGGGTCGGGATCGAACGCCATATTGGTGGGCCATGAGTCACCAGGGGACGTACCAATATACTGAACGTTGGCATCCTCCGATGAGAGGGTGATCAAAGGATACATGCCGGGATCGGAAGTTATTTTCCCGATCCCTTCCTGTGCAATCCCGGGTTCTTTCATGGACAATCTCATGTAGTATCTGAGGGCCAGCGAATTCGCAAACTTTCTCCACCGCGATACATCACCGCCATACAACACATCCTGTGTGCCATCGATATTCTTATAGTCAGCGCTATTTCCGGACAAGAGCGTGTTTGCTGTCTCCAGGTCAGCCAGAATGCCCAGGTAGATATCCCGTTGAGGATCGAAAACAGGTTTAAAATATTGCGGGCCTTCTTCCGCTTTAAGGGCCTGCGAATAAGGGGCATCTCCCCAGAGGTCCGTGATCAGTCCGAAAGTATACGCCTTCATCACCAACGCCACGCCCTGGTGGAACAAATATCCTTCATCAACAGCTTTCTTGTGAAGCTCATCTGCGTTCCTTAGAATACCATAGAAGCCTGCCCAGCTTTTAGTTGAATTATTCCAGTCGTAATCATTATGACCACTGGACCAACCGGTCTTCTGCGTATGTTGCATGACACCCGCAATATCCCCGAACCCCAGGGTCACAATGTTTTGTCCGACCTCCGTAATGATCGTCGGCACTAACAGGTTGACGTCAGCGATCTCGGGAGCCGGGCCATTTGGATTGATGTTGAGTTCATCAAGGTCGTGGCATGCATTCATCACCAATACCAGCGTCAGACCGATTATATATTTTATTTTAGCTCTTTTCATGATCTTGAATTTTTAACTTTTAAAACGTTAAGCCTAATCTGAATCCGACAGGGATAACCCATGGATTCGCATTGTATCTTTCAACGCCTTGCAAGAAACTGCTGCCTTCGGCCTGGTAAGCCCGTTCGGGATCGATTCCCAAATCAGAATCTTTCGTCCACAGCATGATGTTACGGCTATAGAGGGAGAAATTGATATCTTCCATCCGTAATTTTCTGGAGATGCTGCCGGGGAGCCTGTAGTTTAACGAGACCTCTCTTAACTTGATGTAGTCGGCATCGAACATGCTTGCCTGGCCGATATCCCAGGGATAGCTCACAACATACGGCAAAAAGACGGTCCCTTCATTTCCCAGGTTCTCCTGAACCAAAACAAAATTCCCGTCCTCATCATGGTATCCCATTACGCCGGGCGCAAAGGTTCCGTCAAAGACTTCGAAGCCACTGAAACTTTCGGGGAATCCACCGTATTCTGGTGTCGGACCACCCACAGGTCTTAACCTGTCACCGAGCAATAAGGCGTCTGCGTTTGCCACAACCCAATCGCGGAGTTCCTGACTGGGGGCACCGCCGAGTGCTCCCGGATGAACCAGTTCATCAAGCCAGGTTTGTGTATGCACCGATTCCGATAGGTACCGATAGGTTTGTGAAACGTACTGGCCGCCCGACCTCCAGTCGAAGGTCATGCTGAGGGTGAAATTCTTATAGGAAAGCGAGGATTGTAATCCCAGAATGAAATCCGGATTATAGTTTCCGATCAGTGAGTAATCTTCTTCTCCAACCCATTCGGCATCGAGGCCACTGCCCAGGATGGGATATCCGTAATAGGGGGAAGTTGCATCGGTGACCCTTTGTACTTTTTTGGAATACAGGTTGCCCACCCGACCATCATTGCCCAGCGCGTCATTCTTAACGTGGCCGGTATTTTTCACCCGCGCCTGATCCCAGAATTCAATAAAATCAATTTCTTCGTCAAGTTCCAGGATCCTGGTGTCGCTTTTCGTGAAGTTGACATTCAGATCCAGTGCCCAGTCCGTTGTTTTAAGCGGGGTAACACCGACCATGAATTCCACTCCTTTACTTTGCAGCAGTCCTGCATTGATCTGAACACTGCTGAAACCGGTAGAGGAAGCCAGGGGAACACCCAGGATCTGATTCCGGTTATCCACCCTGAAGTAGGTCCCTTCAAAGCGCAACCGGTTGCCAAAGAGTTTCAGTTCAGGGCCGATCTCAAAGGAGGTCGCCTCCTCAGGCATCAGGTTAGGACTCAGCAAGCCGCTCTGTTTGGCCAGACGGATGGCATCACCCCACTGTCCTGCATTTTGATAGGTCGCCACCAGCCTGTAAGGAGCAGTATCGTTTCCGACCTGCGCCCAGCCACCCCGTAGTTTAAACATATCGACCTGATTACCCATATCCACCATCTCGTTCAGCATTAAGCTGAGCGAAGCTGACGGGTAGAAGTAAGATCTGTTGGCCGCGGGCAGCGTACTGGACCAGTCGTTACGGGCGGTAAGATCGAGATACACGATGTCTCTCCATCCCAGGTTTGCCATTGCATAGACGCTGTTGATCGCCCGCTGGCTTCTGTAGTTACTGTAGTTCAATGCCCCGGAGCTGATATTCTGAATCGTGAAAAGATTCGGAACAATCAAACCGGATCCTGATTTCGATGAATTGCTCACATTGGAACCTTTTGCATAGAGCGCATTACCTCCCGCAGACACACTCAGGGAGAAGTCATTCCAGTCATTTTTGTAAGTTGCCAGCACATCCATGTTGCGTTCCAGGTTGTTGCTGGTCACGATCCCATAGGATCCGTTGTTGGGCTCCTGCGTGTAGCCGGGACCTATTTTAGTTTCGCGAACTTCATCCCCCTTGTTCAGCGTCATCCGCCCCATGAGACTGAACTTTGATGAGATGTCCCAGTTGGCAGTGATATTTCCGAACAACTGGTATCGGTTGAAGCTGTTGTTAACATCATAGGCCAGAAAATATGGGTTCTCATGGTTTCCGGAAACCCTTTTGAAATCATTTCCGGAACCGTAATCCCGTAATTTACGGATGTCAATATTCACCGGATGATTATACGCCCATTGCATGGGATTTGTGCCGCGGTTTGACGCGGGCCTGTTGTCTGCATAGCTGTTTACAAAATTGATATCGGTGCTGATGGTCAGATTTTCCCGCAGCTTTGAAGACGCTGCCAGAGACAGGTTATTTTTCTGAAGATCTGAGTTGGGTACCAATCCGCTATGAATCATATTGGTCACCCCCAGCCGGTAATTCAAAACTGGAGAGGTGTTGGAAATCGACACACCATTCGTTGTAGTAAAGGCGTTGTCATTGACAAATTCTCTGATGTTGTCGGGATAAGAAACCACCTCTGTCGGGACTTGAACGCCGTTGGCATCCAGCGGTGAATCCCATTGCACCGCCCAGTATCCTTTGTCGGTCTCCGGGCCTGCACCGGTACCGTCGCCCGCGCTGATCGCGGGTAAGATCCCGCCTCCCACGTTTTCGGGCCTGAAAGAGAAAAATCCGGTGGAAAATTTCTGTTGCGTATTCAGATAACGGACGGGAATATCAAAAACAGTATTCGACGTTACGGATACTTTCATGCCCGCGCCCCTGGCCTTCTTCGTGGTGATCAGCACAACACCATTACCGGCACGGGTACCATACAGTGCGGCGGCGCTCGGACCTTTCAATACCGTAACACTTTCGATACTTTCAGGATCAAGATCGGCGATGGAATTGCCATAGTCGACCCGGTTATCAGAACCAAACCCACCAACATTGTTAAATGTATTTGACAGCGGCACACCATCCACCACGAACAGCGGTTGATTGTCCGTACTCAGGGATGTGGCTCCCCGGATCACCATACTTACCGTGGACCCTGTTCCACCGGTGGAGTTGATCGTAACACCTGACATCTTGCCTGCCATTGAGTTCAGGAAATTCTCCTGTGCTACCCTGGTAAACTCTTCTCCATTCACCTTTCCGACAGAGTAGCCCAATGATTTTTCTTCGCGTTTGATACCCAAAGCGGTAACCACTATTTCCTGGAGCGATTCTGCAGTTTCCACCATCGCGATATCAATTGTATTGCGTCCCCCTACCAATACCTCCTGCGTTTCAAATCCGACGAAAGAAAAAACCAACGTGGCATCTCCGGGAACTTCGATAGTGTATCTGCCGTCCTGATTGCTCACAGTGCCGGTCGTAGTACCTTTAAGAATGATGCTGACCCCGGGAAGCCCCGTCTGATCTGATGCCGACGTAATCAAACCTGTGACCCGCGTAACATCCTGCACCGGAGATTCCGGCACCAACAGTCCTTCGGCAAAAACAACCCGGGCAGGATGCAGAAGCATGACTGCCGACAGCATGAAGGTAAGCATGCACCTTTTTATATTACCTGATGAGTATTCTGATTTCATAAAAGTTAGGTTGAATAAGTTTATTGAACAGCTTCGAAAGTGAGGACGAGGGCATGCGTATTCTTGGGCAGATTATTGGGGGAAGCCGCCATGAACAGGGTGAGTTGCATTTTAGTATCCGAGATGGAGTTGACAATGATCTTTCGTTGGAAATCGCGGAAGCCTATAAACTCAGTACCGGAAAAATCGAGTGTACTCACGTTCTCGTAAGTTACGGCTCCACCCGGGCCGTAAACCGATGGAACAGTCAGCGCTTCATTTTCTGTAAACGTAAAGGTGGCCCCGGCCTCCGGTGTGTATTCGGCAATACACAGGCCATAGTCAGCACCGTTATCATTAACGATCCCTGCTCCTCCGTTTGAAACATATTCAAAGACGATCCCTCCGAATGAAGCGCCATCTTCCTTTACATCATGGCTATAAGAACCGTCAAAGAAAAAGGTATACTCATCCTTGTAAATATCTCCCATGCCAAACTCCAGGTCGAAAATTCCGGTCGGAAGCGGTTTCGGAGTACCACTGACGACGGAGAACGTTGCATTTGCATTGGCAAAGTAATCACCTCCCGAGCTGTGGTCTGCACTTAATTTCCAGGTTTTTCCATTGTAGTCTGATGCAGTATGATCTCCTGTCAGGAGTGCGTAGGGTGTCAGCTCCAGTGCCAGTTTCACCTCTTTGATAACGGTCTGGCCACTGCCATCGGTCGCGGTTAAAGTAGCGATGAAATATCCGCCTTCTTCGTAAACGTGTACCGGATTTTGTTCTGAACTCGTGTTCCCGTCACCAAAATCCCATGACCAGCTTACCGCGCTATGGGTCAATGCAGTAAACGCAACTTGTTTTCCCAGCGTGCTATGGAAAATTTCGGCGGACAAAGGAAAGGTTGGCGCCGTTTCATCCTTTGAACACGACGACAAAAAACACGCCGTCGCGCAAACAATAGTTAAAAATAAAAGTGGTAGATTTTGTTTCATAGTGGAGTTTTTGATTGCTTCTTCAAATCTTATTGCGGGTAATGTTTAAAAGGTTGTCATCCCTTTCAAATTTTCTCAACGGTTCATGATAGATATTTCCCGGAATTAATCAGTTGGTTATTATTTATTTGGTTCGTTTCGTATTTATATTTTTCGACCCGGGCGTGATCGCCTGATTCCGGATTTCCGGCTCCGGGTTGCACACGTTCTTTCTGAGTGGTTTATCTTTCAGGATGCTACTTTAGCCGTGTTTAAGATAGGGCTTTTTTGTGCCTGTAAATGTGTTGGCCAGGAAGATCAGTCGATGATTCATGTTCATGAATTGGATCCTTTGAGGTGTCAGTCCGATACTATATGGCTTAAGCAATCTAAATTTCGTCATTACCAGCCTACACTTTGTTCGCATTTTACGTTAATTAATGCTTAGTTTGCGTAAGAGATCAGTGATTCCGGCCAGCGCATTGCTTCATTGATCACACTTTCAGGGATGAAGGGACGATCGCCTCCTGGTTTCGGGTCAGACCGCAAAATCACCCCCCGGAAATCTGAATGGGAGCCGGATTATTTAGAAAAGTATAAGCGGGAGTAGCTCAGTTGGTAGAGCATCAGCTTCCCAAGCTGAGGGTCGCGAGTTCGAGCCTCGTTTCCCGCTCATAAAGATTCGCCGATCGTTTCGGAGAAATCAATCGCCGTCAGCTCGCGCGCCCCTGATGCAAGCCATCCTGTATTTTTCCCGCTCCGCAGCCAATCTTAAGGCATTTCTGAAACGCGTAGCCGGGCAACGTTTCCTTCAGAGATCGCGTGCCTTCTTGCGATCTGAGCCATCATGGCCCGCCCAAAGGTTATAGGATTCTTTTACACCGGCATCACAAAATAGTTACTCCTCAAATATATCGACGAATTCAGGAGATCCTTCGCAAACGCATTTGCAACCTCAGCCAGGGGACAGATTCCGGATCCAGGCATCACACTACAAAGATCTTTTCACCACGAGACCTTCGTCATTGGCCAGGTCATCGACAAGCGCGTAAATTTTGAGCTTAGGGTCTGTATTTGGCATTCCCATTTTTTCGCGCCTTATATAAACCCATTACCTGGCCATATTCCGGAGGTTACTGTTGAGTTTAAAAAAACACTCACTTTTAACCACAAAGACCATGAATTCCTGTAGATCCCTTTTCCTCTCAGGCCTTGCGGGGCTTTTCTTGACAGGCTGTACCGAATTGGAGTTAACGCCGGCTATTGAGAAAGATCTTTCTCTAACAACTGCTGCAACCGCCACGAACCTCTTTGCGATCGAGGCCATGGCCACCGATGTCATTGACTTTGAAAGCTACCCGCGAGGCACTATTCTTTCGGAAGTTTACGGTAAGAACGGCGCCGGCCCCGTCGCTGTGGTCGGAAGAAACCCATTGGTCCCGGCGCCAAATGCAGCCATGATTTTTGATTCCTCCTCCCCCACTGGCGGCGACCCTGACCTCGGTACTCCGAACCAGGATTTTGGCGGACCTGGAATCGGGACAGGCGGAGAAAGTGGCAGTCCTTATGAAAATGCTGTCGCCCTGGGAAAATTATTGATCATCACGGAATATTTTGACTCCAATGATCCAGACGATGCCGATCTCAGGGGTGGAATGTTCACATTTAATTTTTCGGCATTGGACAATGTGACGGTCTATTCCATGCACATCCTGGATGTGGAGGCTGTCGAGAGTGCCGCGACCGTCACCTTTTTTGACAGTGACAACGTTATGATCGGAAGTAGTTTCACCTTGCCTAAAACAGGCAACAATGGTGTTTTCAATTTTGCCTTTGGACAGGGCGTTTCCGGTGTGGCGAAAATGATCGTGACCATCAATGGTTCCGGGGCCATTGACAACATTACTTTTTCTGCTGAAACACCTCCACCTCCGGGACCCGGCTGCACCTACACGGCAGGATATTGGGCCAACCATACCAAATACAGTTCTGCAAAAAGGGATGACGGATGGGACAATATCATGCCCGACGGTGAAGACACCCGCTTTTTCCTTTCCGGAAAAACTTATCTTCAGGTTTTAAAGACTGCACCCCGGGGGAATGCGTACTATATTCTTTCCAAGCAATATGTTGCGGCAAAACTGAACACTTTGAATGGGGCCTCTGCCCCCGATGAAGTAAAAGATGCGCTCGCCAAATCCAAAGCGCTGTTTCAAAAATATACACCAGCGCAGATTGCCGCGATGCGCGCTTCAAACCCGGTAAGAAAAAAATTCATTCATTACGCATTCATTCTGGATCAGTACAACAATGGCAAGATCGGTCCGGGTCATTGCGACTGAGCCACACGCGTAACATATTCGGATCTCAAGAACCTGAGCGAACACTCAGGTTTTTTTTTGCTTAGCCTGCGAACGACACGCCACATTGCGACACTTGCCTGCCGGATTTATTCTGATTAAATTTCTTTTATCAAACCTTCAAGCCAATGAAAAAACAGACGGGCAGACGTACGTTCCTTAAGAACATAAGCATTTCCGGCATTACCGCCGGCGTTTTACCGGCCACGCTACTGGAACAAGAGCAGGCGAAAGCCAATGGATCGGAAAGTGCTTTGGGCAAAACAAAGAAACTGAAAGCGGGACGCCCGTACAATGAGGCTTATGAAAACGAATATCTGAACCGCGTCGCTTTTCCCATCGGGGGTTTGGGCGCTGGTATGTTTTGCCTGGAAGGAACCGGCGCCATCTCTCATATGTCAGTGAGAAATAAGCCCGATGTGTTCCATGAACCTGGAATGTTTGGAGCCATTACCGTGAAGGGTGAGAGGGCTGAGGCAAAGATTGTGGAAGGTCCTGCCCCGGACTGGAAAAGATTCGGGCAACCGAATTCGGGCAACGGATCCGGAGGCACCATCTTCGGGTTGCCCCGGTTTGATAAGACCTCTTTTCTCGCACGCTTCCCGTTCGCATACATCTCCCTTGAAGATGGTAGCTTTCCGCTGAAAGCTGAGATAACGGGCTGGAGTCCATTCATACCCACTGATGCGGACAGTTCCGGCTTACCAGTGGGAGCGCTGGAATACAAGTTCTTTAACACCGGAAAGGAAAGTGCCGAATGTGTATTTTCTTTTCACGCCAAGAACTTCATGAAACAAAATGATGGCGGCACAAACCGTGTTAAGCAGATCACCAATGGTTTTGTGCTTTCAAACGAAGGCACGGAAGAAAAACCTTTTCTGCAGGGAGACTTCGCCATTTTTTCTGACCAGGATAAGACTGTCGTCGACCATTGCTGGTTTCGCGGGGGATGGTTCGATCCGTTAACCATCACCTGGGAATCAATCAAAAGCGGTAACGTAAAGAATGTTGAACCTGTGGAGTCAGGGGCGCCAGGCGCTTCCCTCTATATACCCTTCATGCTTGCCGCGGGAGAAGCAAAAACCATCCGCGTATTCACTTCATGGTATGTTCCTGTCAGCGATATTCGCCATGGTGAAGAGGGGACAGATCAGGAGAAATGCGATCCCGGGACGGGTTGCTGTTCTTCTTCCGCTGAACTGGGAGGCACCGTCGCAGATGCCCAGTACGTTGCGGGCAAATACAAACCGTGGTACAGCCACCGGTTTGCGAACATCGGGGAGGTGGCTGACTATTGGAAAAGCAACTACAGCGCGCTGGAAAAAAATTCAAAATTATTTAGCGATGCTTTCTATTCCACCACCTTGCCCGCGGAAGTAACGGAGGCAATCGCGGCAAACCTCACGATCCTGAAATCGCCAACCGTCATGCGTCAATATGATGGGAGGCTGTGGAACTATGAAGGCTGCGGGGATACGTGGGGATGTTGTCACGGTTCATGCACGCATGTATGGAATTATGCCCAGGCGATCCCACACCTCTTTCCCGTATTGGAGCGAACCCTCCGACACACCGAATTCTGCGAAAGCCAGAACATGGAAGGACATCAAACCTTCCGCGCGAACCTCCCCATTCGCCCGCCCAAACATGACTTCCACGCGGCCGCAGATGGTCAGCTCGGCGGTATCATGAAAGTCTACCGCGAATGGCGCATCAGCGGTGACAATGGATGGCTGGAGAAAATGTACCCATTGACAAAGGTGAGCATGGATTATTGCATCAACACCTGGGACCCGCGCAAAAAAGGTCTTATAGAGGAACCACATCATAACACCTATGATATTGAATTCTGGGGGCCGGATGGCATGTGTACCAGTTTTTATCTCGGCGCGCTGTCTGCCATGATGGAGATGGGCAAATTCCTGAAAAAGAAAAAGGATGTAGCAGCGTACAGGAAACTCTATGACAGCGGGCGCAGACTCCTCGAAACCGAGCTGTATGACGGTGAATATTTTTATCAGAAGATCCAGGTTACGGGTTTGAATGCCCCCAATCCGCTGGAGGCAGCACAAAAGACGATGGTCGGAAAATATTCCGAAGAAGCACAGGCGTTGCTTGAAAAGGAAGGGCCAAAGTACCAGTACGGCACCGGTTGCCTTTCCGACGGCGTCCTGGGCGCGTGGATCGCCCGCGTGTGCGGACTGGAAGATCCGTTTGACCGTGAAAAGATCAAGCGCCACTTACTGGCAGTTCACCGCCATAATCTCAAACACGATTTGAGCGACCATGCCAACCCGCAACGCCCGAGCTACGCATTTGGTGATGAGGGTGGATTGCTGCTGTGTTCATGGCCCAAAGGCGGGAAACTTTCCCTTCCTTTCGTGTACAGCGACGAGGTATGGACGGGCATCGAATATCAGGTCGCAGCACATCTGATGCTGATGGGCCGTGTGGACGAAGCGCTCGATATCGTGCGTACCTGCCGCGATCGCTATGACGGACGCAGAAGAAACCCGTTCAATGAGTACGAGTGCGGCCACTGGTATGCGCGTGCCTTGTCGAGCTATGGGATGTTACAGGGATTGACGGGCGTTCGGTTCGACGCGGTGGACAAGACACTCTACATAGATTCGAAAGTAGGCGACTTCGTGTCTTTCCTCTCTACTGAAACAGGGTTCGGAACCGTGGGCCTGAATAATGGCAAGGCTTCCCTGAATGTAGTGTTCGGGAAAATTCCTGTTGAAAGCGTAATGATCTCGGGCAAAGCTTCTTCACTTGTCGAATCATGATGGACACGAATACAATGATCCGGGTGGGGCCCCGACGGCTTGTAACGATGCGTTATACTATGAAGAATGCAACGGCCAACGTACTGGCGAATACGCTGGATGATCAACCCGTTACATTTGTGTTTGGATCCGGGGAAATATTGCCGGGACTCGAAGCGCCTTTAGCGGGACTGAAAATCGGCGAACACAAAAGCTTCTGTCTTTCTCCGGAAACATCGCCCGGTCTGGACCAGATCTTCTATTTCGATGTTGTGATCGATGACATCCGCTGGATCACCGACGAAAACACCGATACTTCCAAAAAAGAAGCAGACTGCGGTCCGGATTGTGCATGCTGATACTTCCATTGCTTCGTTCCGCTATCGGTGTCTCCTCTCAGTCCTGCGTGTGTTGTTCCACGATGATCAGTTCCCTTTTCCTGACAGTATACAATTGCTGAATGGATTCTTCTTCATGGAAAATAATTTTTCCGTTGCTGATAAAATGAATGACGATCTCTGCGTCCGGAGGCAAACGGAAAAAATCAAAGTCATCAAGGAAGACGACATATAACTGTTCGTTGTGTCTTACCTTCTGATGCTTTGACGCGTCGAAATCAATGATGAAAGCTGCCATTAAAAGTCCCTGCAAACAAACTTAGCAGGAAGTTGTCTGTAGTAAAATCCGGAAATAAAATTCCCGCTACTTGGGGGAGTTTGTCCTTGAAAATTTGGGCGCACATAACCCACGATGGTGGATTCACCTTCACACATCCTCCCCTCTTAAAAGGTGTAGTGGCGTTATCATCAATTATGCGTCGGTATGTGCAGACTTCTGAAGTTTTCGTCCTGAGATTGGTTGCCTACTTCACCGACGGCGCACCAAGGCAGCATTTATTAGTGAGAATCTCCGGAATACGTCAACCAATTTCAGAGGGACGTGCCGTTTGCCGGTGGAAGAAGCGTATCGTATGCTTGGTATAGAGAGCGGATCATCACAGAATCTTTTTTGTAGATGTCATCATAAAACAGGGGAACCGCATTGCGGACTTCCGCTGTAAAGTATTCAAGCTTTAAGGTGATCGGTTTCCTTAAATCGATCTTCAACCGTTGCTGCAGGCTCAGATACTGATCAAGGTCTTCGGGGGAAACGTATACATCATCTTCACGCACGAGGTAATGCGCGAGGCCTACCGCCTTGTGTACCCGGACACAGCCGTGGCTCAGGTCGCGTTTGGATCTTCCGAACAAACGCCTGCTGTTGGTATCATGCAGATAGACTCCGTAATTGTTTGCGAAATTAAATTTGATAATGCCCATCGAATTCTCGGAGCCCTCACGCTGGCGCAAGACATAGGGAAAATGATCCCGGCTGTACAATCTCCATTGGATGGTGTCCGGATCAATGACCGTCCCTCTTTTGTTGAGTACTTCAAAATTATTCCGATGCAGATAAGCTGCGTCTGCCTGCAGTTCCGGTAATATTTCCTTCGTCGAAATACTGCGTGGAGCATGCCAGTAGGGATAAATAATAAATGAACGGATCACGCTTTCCAGTACGGGCGTGGGTGTTTCGCGCTTACCAACAATGACTTTGCTCTCCAGGTACAGCGAATCTTTCTCGACGACCCGCATGATAAAAGCCGGTATGTTTACCACAACATAACGGTCTGGCCATTGTGCCTGCCAGCGCCACCGCTCCATGTTCAGTCCGATCTTAACCGCTTTGTCACCCTGCACTGAGTCCAGGGGTTCAGAGATAGGCAACAACTTCAGGGCCGCTTTCAGAAGGTGGTATTGCGGAGCTGGTGGTTCGATCAGCTGCAGTTCCTTTTTGATTGAAGCGCTTCCCAGAATTTCAAGTGATGCGATCGCCGCCTGGTCCGTTATCCGGGAAAGGTCCCTCCGCATCAGCGTCTGCGGATCAAGGCGTCCATCCCGGATATGGCTGTAAAGCGTCAGGTATGCATCAGAAAGAAGAACATCCGCCTTCGAAAAGCGGTCCGCAGATACGGTATCCTTCAATACCGTTTCCAGTTCCTTCACGTGATAATCACGGTCAATCAAGCCAAATGCCTTTGCATCGCGGAGCATGTCTGTCAGCGAGTCCGCCGCGGCGATCAGGGTTCCTCCATCGTGCCAGAACAAGGCAAAATCCTTCCGCGCGTAGAATGCCCTGACGGACGCGAGGCTATTTAGATCTGCGCTACTGAATAGCGCTGTATCCAAAAGAAATATGTGAGGCTGAGTATCCGCCGATGCGGGCACAGCGGGTTGTTCCCTGAAGCTCTGACAGCCGCATGCCAGGAGAAAGATCAGAAAGCCCAGTTTTTTCATTACGCCAAGTAGCCCAATCGGTTTCAAACAAAAAATTGCTATTTCGTCAAAAACTTACCACAACATGCAACTGATCATTATACTGCCGGTTTAGGAGGTGGCATCATTATTTTTTATGTATCCATAGCTTTAGGTTATAAGTAAAACCAAAAAAAGAATGTTATGGAAAAACTAGAAGTAAAGGGTGCCTGGAATGAGATGAAGGGTAAACTGAAGCAGAAATACGGTCAGCTCACGGATGACGATCTGACTTATGAAGAAGGCAGGGAGGACGAAATGTACGGCCGCTTACAGCAAAAGTTGGGTAAAACCAAGGACGAAATAAAGAAAGAGCTGAAAGGCCTTTAATCCTCGCGGCTCATCGGAAAACCCGCAGAAAGGACTCCTTTCTGTGGGTTTTTTCGTTTCAGGCCTTCCGACATGCTTTTATTCATCGATTTGAGCGCGAAACGGGCATGAAAGGGCGTTGTTTAAACGGGCCAGGCATGGATAAAATATAATATTACGCGAAACCTGAACTACGGTATGGGTTTTATATATTGTAGTAATAGAAACCGCTCAAAAAGAAAAAGATGCTGATCCGCATAATGGTGCTTTTTCTCATACTCTGCACGGGCTGCCGTTCAGGCATTATTCCATGCCCGGAAGTCAAAGGCTTGAAATTGAAAAAGAGTCAGGTCAACAAGCGCTCGCGATATCAGGAAAGAAACGCGACGAGGGAGGATGCCGAACCGGTCATCACGGTTTCTTCCGATGCAGAAACACCCCAACCAGGTCCCAAAAATTCCCACAGATATCGCTATGTAAAATACACCATCCAGCACGTGGATGTGGAAGCGTTGGATTGTCCGAAGCCAGGCGAAAAAACATCAATGCCGCGCGCGGTGAAAGAAAATATCCGGAAAAACAGGAAGAAAATCCGCTATTATTATCAGGAGAGTGCTGACACACTGCGATTGTCGGCCACACCCTACCCTCAACGTTGATTCATTGCTTGCCGAACACCGAATTCCTTGAACGGTGAAACCAGTTCCACATTTTTTTGTATCTTAAACTGATCAAAAATATCGCTTGAAGCATGGCAGGAATTTGATCTCATCGAACCTAAAACCTAACCCCCACCCAATAATTATGAAGAGAGTATTACCGCTGATTTTCTTTGCCCTGGCTTTATCGCTGCATGCATGGAGCCAGGATAAGTCAGGTTCCGATTTTCCCGTTCGCGGATTTAGTGTTGGCGCACCAAACCCGGATCAGGTCTCTTCATTTGTGAAATTCATCAATGAAGAGCTTGCACCCCGCAAGATCAACACGCTGATCCTGCGCGTGGATTTTAAATACCAATACGAAAGTCACCCGGAACTGCGGGATAGCGTCACCTTGTCGAAAACAGACGTGAAACAAATTGTCAATGCTTGCAAGAAGAATGGCATTGATATCATTCCGCAGATCAACTTATTGGGACATCAGTCGTGGGCAGGCCGGACGAACAGCCTGCTGCGCGTTTACCCGGAATTCGATGAAACGCCCTGGGTAAAAATGCCGGAAAATTACAAGTGGCCCAATGAAGACGGATTGTACTGCAAAAGCTATTGTCCGTTACATCCCGATGTTCATAAAATCGTTTTTGCGCTGGTCGACGAAATCTGTACAGCTTTTGAGAGTTCAGCTTTCCATGCGGGTATGGATGAAGTTTTTTACCTGGGCGAAAACAAATGCCCCCGTTGTTCGGGGCATGATAAGGCAGAGTTGTTTGCAAATGAGGTCCGCAAGATCCGCGATCACCTGGCGCAAAACAACCGCAGACTCTGGATCTGGGGAGACCGGCTTATCGATGGCAAAGTCACCGGGCTGGGCATGTGGGAGGCCAGTATGAACAATACACACAGGGCCATAGACATGATACCCAAAGACGTACTCATCTGCGACTGGCATTATGAACGTCCCGACAAGACCGCCGTCTTGTTCGCCATGAAAGGTTTGGATGTTGTTACCTGCCCATGGCGGAGGCCCGCGGTAGGCGTGACACAATTTCAGGACATGATAGATTTCCGTGAAACGGCAACAGCCCAGATGAAAGACCGTTACAAAGGCATCGTTCAGACCGTGTGGTCCGATGCCGGCAGCTTTATGGATGGCTTTTACGCAAACAAGAAAGATGAAAAGGGAGGAGAAAACACCGCCTGGCATTCTTTCAATGCACTTTTTGCAAAGACCAAAACAAAGACCTCCAAATAGAAAGGTGCGCCGGATAGGGCCCATCGAAAAAAACAGAGGATATTCAGCGTCAGATTGCAAGAAATTGCAATTTGACTTTATATTTGCAGACTTTTAACGCCGGAGTGACTTGTTTTCGCATACAACGATTCAACGCACAACGGCAGGAAGGGGGATTAGCTCAGCTGGCTAGAGCGCTTCCATGGCATGGAAGAGGTCATCGGTTCGACTCCGATATTCTCCACCACAGATATGGCCGGGTATGATGCGAAAGCATGATCCGGCCTTATTTTTTTTCCTGCGCTGCAGCCTCGGCCAACGCCCGTGTTTTCTTTACGCGCAACGCATCGACAGTCCGCACCTGGTACTCACTGCCGTTTTGCTGACCCATCCCGGCAATCTTTTTATTGATAAAGCTCATTCCGCTCTCGCGATACGCCGTTGCAGAAAAGTGTATTTCCTTCACCCCGGTTCTTGTTACAATCTCACCTACCGTTTCCTCATTGACCCCCGACCCCGCCATGATCTGTATGCGGCCTTTGGCTTTCCCGACCAACTGCCCGAGCAGGTCCACACCTTTGATCGCCTGGGCTTCCTGGCCGGACGTGAGGATCCTGTCGAAGCCAGCTTCAATACAGTCTTCCAGCGCCTCAAAGGGATCACGCGTCATATCGAAGGCGCGGTGGCAGGTAACTTTCAATGGACGTGCGCGCGCAATCAATTCCTGACATCTTTTCTTATCAATTGCACCATCCGGGGTCAACATGCCAAATACCAAACCATCAACACTCAATTTCTGACACAGGGAAACGTCGCGTTTCATCGCGTGGAACTCGTAATTGGAATAATAAAAATCTCCGCCACGGGGGCGAATCATCACGTAGACATCGATGCTGAGATTTTGCCTGACGAGTTCGATGGTTCCGGCAGAAGGTGTGGTTCCGCCCTCGCCGGGATTTTCGCATAGTTCGATGCGATCCGCTCCGCCCTCCTGGGCTTTCATCGCAGACTCGATATTATACACTACTACTTCTACAGTCATGGGACACAGCTGAAATGAGATGGATAGATCTAAAAATGGCTTTTGGAATCGATCAGGCGGTTGGATGATGCGTCACAGACTGCATAGTTGAATCCTTGTTGCAAACAGTAGGCACCGTGTTCGCCATTCTTGTTCAAGGCGAGGAACCCAACCTGGATATCCCTCGCTTTGGAAGGATTCTTTTTCAATATTCTTTCCACTGCCAGCTGACAAGCTTTTTCGGGAGCATTTCCCTGGCGCATGAGTTCAACCACAAGATGACATCCCACAACGCGCACAACCTCCTCCCCCACGCCGGTGGCGGCTGCGGCCCCGATCTCATTATCCACATACAACCCTGCACCGATAATGGGGGAATCACCGACACGCCCGTGCATTTTGTACGCCAGGCCACTCGTTGTACAGGCTCCTGAAAGATTGCCTGCGGCATCGCGGGCAACAATGCCTATGGTATCGTGATTTTCAATGTTGATGACGGGTTTGTACTCCGCTTTTTTCAGCCATTCCTTCCAGGCTTTTTCCGACTTTCCCGTCAGGAGCTTTGTTTTCCTGAAGCCATTGGCCAGGGCGAATTGAAGAGCGCCATCTCCGACGAGCATCACATGCGGTGTTTTTTCCATGACGAGCCGGGCGACGGAAATGGGGTGAACGATATGCTGAAGAAATGCGACCGATCCGCAATTGCCATATTCATCCATGATACACGCATCAAGCGTAACTTTTCCATCGCGGTCGGGTAACCCGCCCAATCCGACGGAGG
Source organism: Chryseosolibacter sp. (assembly GCA_049791675.1). Lineage (GTDB taxonomy): Bacteria > Bacteroidota > Bacteroidia > Cytophagales > Cyclobacteriaceae > Chryseosolibacter. The sequence goes on along the minus strand of JBARAD010000353.1, from coordinate 124 downwards.
TCTCCTCCGGATCTGCTTCCGGAACCCTGGCACCGGCTTCAACTGCATCCAGCGCCCGGCCTCCACCGGATAATATCTTCCAGGCGGCCTCATTGGCTTTCAGTCCGAAATTCCAAGTAGAAAT
>JBARAD010000352.1:0-63952 GCA_049791675.1 Chryseosolibacter sp. | reverse complement strand
GGTCGGGATTTACTACAGGAAGGTGGGCTTCCTGCAGGGCAAAAAAACAAAAAGCAGTTACCTGGGTAACTGCTTTTTTCTACCGCTCCTCCTCTAGGGCTTGAACCTAGGACCCCCTGATTAACAGTCAGGTGCTCTAACCAGCTGAGCTAAGGAGGAAAATGGGACTGCAATATTAAGGCCGATGGCCTGAATTGCCAAATCTTCGTGAAATTTCTTTCAAATTTCTGACGGCCGTAAAAATTTCCTGGAAGAAGCCGTTGCTGCACCTTTAATCCTTACTCCTTGTCCAGAAAAGGGTAGCGATAGTCGACCGCCGGTACAAAAGTTTCTTTGATCGTGCGCATGCTGACCCAGCGCAGTAAGTTCACTTTCGCGCCTGCCTTGTCGTTCGTGCCAGAGCCGCGTGCACCTCCAAAAGGTTGCTGGCCGACGACGGCTCCGGTAGGCTTATCGTTGATATAGAAATTTCCCGCCGCATTCGTCAGCTTTTTCGTGGCCATCTCAATGGCGAAACGATCCCGGGCGAAAATGGAACCGGTAAGCGCATACGGCGAGGTGCGGTCTACCAGCTCCAGGGTCTGTTCGAAGTTCTCGGCATGATAAACGTAAATGGTTAAGACAGGACCGAAGATCTCTTCGCACATGGTCACAGAAGAAGGATCTTTTGTCAGAATGACGGTAGGCTCAATAAAATAGCCTTTTGACTTGTCGTACTTTCCTCCTGCGATGATTTCATTCATGTCATTCTTCTTCGCCTGGTCGATATATCCGGAAATGGTATTGAAGGCTTTTTCGTCAATCACCGCATTGAAAAAGTTCCCGAGATCTTCGGTGCCTCCCATCTTGATGGTTTTCAGGTCTGCTTCCACATATTTTTTCACCTCGTCCCAAAGGTTGTCGGGAATATAAGCCCGCGATGCGGCCGAACATTTCTGGCCCTGAAATTCAAAGGCTCCGCGTACGATTCCCGTGGCAACTTCGCGTGCATCGGCACTCTTGTGAACCATGATAAAATCCTTTCCACCGGTTTCCCCCACAATGCGGGGATAGGATCTGTATTTGTGAATATTCTGGCCGATGGTCTTCCACATGTTTTGAAATACGCCGGTGCTGCCGGTGAAATGCAGGCCGCCAAAATCCCGGTGATTGAAGATCACATCGCCAACGGTCGGGCCATCGGCATAAATCAGGTTGATCACTCCGTCGGGTAGCCCGGCCTCCCTGAATACCTGCATGATGACGTTGGCAGCAAAGACCTGGCTATTGGCGGGCTTCCATACCACCGTATTCCCCATCAGTGCCATGCTGCTGGGCAGATTGCCTGCAATGGCCGTGAAATTGAAAGGAGTGAGGGCGAACGTAAAACCTTCCAGGGGCCGGTATTCAATGCGGTTCCACACGCCCGGAGACGATTCAGGTTGATCCTGATAGATCTGAGACATGAAGTAAACATTGAACCGGAGAAAGTCGATCAGCTCGCATGCCGAATCAATTTCAGCCTGGTAGGCGCTCTTCGACTGGCCGAGCATGGTGGCCGCGTTTATCTTGTAGCGGTAAGGGCCCGCCAGTAACTCAGCAGCCTTCAGAAAGATACTTGCGCGGTGCTCCCATCCCATATTGGCCCAGAGTTCTTTTGCATTCAGCGCCGCCTGGATCGCCTGCTCGACGTGCGTCCTGTCGCCCTCGTGAAAGTAGCCAAGCACGTGCTTGTGATCATGCGGCGGGCTGAGTTTCTGCTTGTTTCCCGTGCGCACTTCTTCTGCGCCAATGTACATCGGGATGTCCGCCTCTTTTGACCGTGCTTCCTCGATCGCTTGTTTTAATAATTTTCTTTCCTTGCTTCCCGGGCTGTAGTTTAATACCGGTTCATTCCTGGGCACGGGAACTTGATAAAATCCTTTCGGCATGGTCAATATGGAATTAATGGGTTTATAATTTAAAATCGAGCTACAATATCTCCCGAAGTTCCGACAGACACTGTATCTCATATTTTACCTCATCCTGGTGCTTCAGGGCCGCAGGATTGTAAAATACGGTATCGATACACGCGTTCCTGGCGCCGCCGATGTCCGTGATCAGGTTATCGCCGATCATAATCACCTCATGACACTGCAGATTGTTCACCGCGAGGGCGTAATCAAAAATTTCACGGGAAGGCTTCTTATATCCCGCTTTCTGCGAGGTGATCACATGGCTAAAATAATGCGTAATATTTCCGGAAAGCAATTTGATGCTTTGGATCTCCTCAAATCCATTGGTCACCACCGTGAGCGAATAGTGATTGGACAGGTAATCCAGGACTTCTTTGGCGTAAGGTACCAGGTTTGCTTTTTTTGGACAGCCATACAGGTATTCGTGCGAGAGCTCGGCGCATAGCTTGTCTTCGCGTACCTGGAATTCTTCCAGGACCTGCTTGAAGCGCTGTTCCCGAATCACATCATTGGTGATCAATCCGCGATCATACAGCTCCCACAAGCGAACATTGACGGTCTTGAAATGCTCATGAAATTGTTCGAAGTCGATGCCCCTTCCTGTCAGGTTGTAGGAACAGTGCAATTCGAAGAGCATTTCGCGCGCGTTGCCTTCGTAATCCCACAAAGTATGATCAAGGTCGAAAAATACACATTTATAAAGACGGCCGGTGTCTCCTGTCCGCAGCGATGATCCATTGATGCTCATGAACAATTTTTAAGTGCTTAAACGCGGTTTTTGCCACGCTACCATCTGCATCTTATTCACCGCCAGTTCACGGTTCGAATATAATGTTTGATACAGTTGCTGGTCTTTTTGCAATAGTTGATCTTTTCTAAGAAACTGAAAAATCTGTTTTAAAATTTCAAATACTTCGTCCTTTATCGCATACAATACCCAGTGGTTATTGCGGCGAAAAGTCAGGATGCCGGAATTTTTAAGATAGGTCAGGTGTCTTGATGTTTTTGTCTGGGTGAATTCCAGTATTTTTTCCAGGTCAGAGATGCACATTTCTTCATTTTCAAAGATAAGGTGCAGGATCCGCAGGCGCGATTCATCTGCACAGGCTTTAAAAATCTGGGAACCAAGCGTTAAATTGAAACTTTTTAACCGCATTTAGCATCATTATTGTAACATCAAAGGTAAGGATTAGGCTGTCATTGGCCTTATTTTTATATTTGATAACTTAAAATGCCTCTGTGAAGTTACTGACTACGAACTATACTATAACCGCTGTGCTGCTGGTGGCGTTTTTCATGAGCACGGCGACAGAAAGCCTTGCACAGCAACAGAAGCGGGTGATTCAGCTATCGGGTGTTGCGATGGATACAGCCACCGGACCCGTTCCCTTCGTTAATATTTATGTTCCCGCAGCGGGCCGCGGCGTGAAGACAAACAACGTCGGTTTTTTTTCAATGCCGGTACTCGCCGGGGATAGCATCGTTATCAGTTCAGTTGGCTACCAACGGCAGTATCATATCGTGCCGGAGGATGCAGATGAGTATACGACGATTTTTATCCCGATGGTTCAGGATGTAACCTATCTCAGGGAAGTGGAGATTTTGCCGTATCCGACTGAAGAAGTGTTCAAAGAAGCTGTGCTTGCATTGAACCTCCCTGCAGACGAAATCGATGAAAAGAACTTAAATGCCGAATTGCTGGCCCTGATGCTTAAGACGACTCCGATGGACGGGCCGTTGAACCAGCGATACTCCCTCAATCAGTGGGCTGCCAGTCAGAACGACCGGTTTATGCCCCTCACAAACCCATTCCTCAACCCGTTCAACTGGGCGAAATTCTTCAGCGGCCTGAAAAAGAACAAGAAAAAGTGATGTTCTAGGTATTGAAGACCGGTGTTACCTCGTAATGGTAGTAGGGCTGAAAAGTCTGAAAAGGCTTGTCGATTTCAAACTGCATGACGAAGTTCAGATCGCTGATGGAAATAATATTGTTATTGTCGTCAAAGAAGAGGCTTCCTTTTTCGGTCAGCTTAATAACGCTGATGAAATGAACAGCCCACAGTTCACCGAGGAGACGAAATCTGATGCAGATGTCCGGGCGTTTTTCCGACAGGTCTGAAATTAACCTCTTCAACTCCAGTACCGAGATAAGGGTCTTGTGCAAGGTTATTTCCATAGGAACGCAGTTGAGGACAAAATGAAAAGTAAAAAATCATTCCTTTTTCTCACTGCGTGGGTCGAAGCATGGCGCATTGTAACCGGTGCGGGGCCATTGTGCCATTCTGAGTAAGTTATTAGGATACAGTCGGTTAAAGTAACAACAGGCTTGGGTTGTTCTGAAAAAACTATCGGGGCAATGGAATCCCCAATCCGTAAAGCGACGTTGGTTTGAAAAAGACGCTCATTGAAACATGATTACCGGATATTTTTGGCCGTGAATGAAAAATAAAAATTTATATTCGCACCAGATTTTAAGAAAGTGTCACAAGACGCGCTGGAACTCCTTCGCGCGTTGATATTTTCGATCTTCGGGGTGTAGCGCAGCCCGGTTAGCGCACCACGTTAGGGACGTGGGGGTCGGAAGTTCGAATCTTCTCACCCCGACCAATAGCCGAAGCTCCGTCTCGGAGCGTAGGGGGGCTTGGCCATTGACGACCCGTTTCCAGACCAAAAGCCTGGAAACGGGCTTCGTCGAGGGACGGCCCGACAGTCTTTAAGGTACTGATTGATTCTCCTGGTACAGCGGAATGAAACGCGTCACCACATTGACGAGAAGCGCACCTCCAAACATGTATCCTTCCAGTGAACGCTTCGCAATCCAGCACACCACACATGAAAACAACGGCCACCCGTATCACCCGTATGGAATAAACGTAATTTCACAGACCGCGAAACAATCAATACTACGTCTGGACAATCGACATGGACTCGACGAAAGAGACGTCATCGGGATTGACAACGGTTACCGGACAAAATAAAAAACGAATGGTGAACGCCATCCGTTTATTTTAATGATCATACCGCGATGTGTCAGTATTAGAATCGCTGTTGAAACGCTTCCGTCAACTGCGGTGATTGCTTGTAGTTGGTTGCGGGAATATATTTTCTGAACCAGCTGTTGATCGTCATGTACAGCACTCCGAAAAATGCTTCCTTGAAAATTCCGGCAGACATTTTGGATTCGCCACGCGTCCGGTCGGTGAAAATAATCGGCACCTCCGTGAGTCTGAAACCGTACTTCCATGCGAGAAATTTCATCTCGATCTGAAAGGCATATCCAATGAATTTAATCTCATCGAGCGGGATCGTCTCCAGCACCTTCCTTCTGTAACAAACAAAACCGGCAGTCGTGTCCTTGATCGGCATGCTGGTTATGGTTCGAACATAACTGCTTGCAAAATAAGAGATCAACACCCGGCCTATCGGCCAGTTGACGACATTCACACCTGTGGCGTAGCGCGAACCGATTGAAAGGTCAGCGCCTTCTTTACTGCAGGCATTGTATAATTTAACAAGGTCTTTGGGATCGTGCGAGAAATCAGCGTCCATTTCCAGGACGTACTCATAATTTTTCTTGATCGCATAATGAAAGCCAGCGATATAGGCCGTGCCCAAACCGAGTTTTCCCGGTCGCTTCAGCAGGTGAAGTCTCGTGTCATCCTGATTGTAGATGTCCTGAAGATCTTCGACAATCTGAGCAGTACCATCAGGCGAATTGTCGTCTACAATGAGTACATCGAAATCGGCGGGTAATGCAAATACCGCTTCAATGATCGCCTGGATGTTTTCACGCTCCTTGTAGGTTGGAATGATTACAATAGCTTTTTTCACGGGCTGGGCTTTAACCTGGAAGTATAACAAATCTATTAAAAGAATAATTTTATACAATCGATTTCTGGCCGTCCTGCTGTTTTTTCGTTGTAATCACACCGACCGTTCATTAAAATGCGCAATCCGTGCTGAAAACGCATGAAATAATTCTAACAATATTTTCTGAATTTCGACCAACGGCCTGTTTATCCATTCGAAGAGAGGTTGATGTCTTCAGGATTCTTACGCCACCTCCATTTCATGAAAGTGTTTGGCAACGTTCTGCTGCACTTCGTACGGCACCGGTGTATAGTCTGCAAAACGCTGTTTGAAATTTGCGCGACCCTGGGAAAGCGACCGCAGGGTTGTTGAATAGCGGTCCAGTTCAGCGAGCGGCGTTCGTGCCTTGATCACCTGCAGATTTCCTTTCGCATCCATCCCCATGATCAGTGAACGTCGGGTCTGAAGATCACTCATAACGTCACCCATCACTTCCTCGGGCATCAGTATCTCGAGATCCATGATAGGCTCAAGTAACTGCGGCTCCGCTCTCATGAAGGCATCTTTAAATGCCATCATCCCGGCGATCTTAAATGATATATCATTGGAATCGACCGGATGCATTTTTCCATCAAAAACACAAACCCTTACATCGCGCACGTACGATCCGGTGATCGGACCCTCTTCCATTTTTTCCATGATGCCCTTCAGGATGGATGGAATAAAGCGAGCGTCAATCACACCACCGACAATGCAATTGTAAAAGGCAAGTTTTCCTCCCCATGGAAGGTCGATAATTTCCTTCCCGCGAATACTGTATTCTGTGGGCTCAGGCATGCCTTCATAGTAGGGCTCCACTTTCAAATGCACTTCCGCAAACTGACCGGCGCCGCCTGATTGCTTCTTGTGCCGGTAGACAGCAAGAGATGCGGCGCGGATCGTCTCCCGATAAGAGATCCGTGGAGTTTCAAAGGTGATATTGAGTTTATAGATCTTTTCCAGATACCATTTGCATACCGCGAGGTGCAACTCGCCCTGGGCGGAAATGATCAATTGACGCAATTCCTTCGAGTATTGAACCTCCAGTGTGGGATCTTCCTGGTGTATCTTGTGAAGAACTTCGCCGATCTTCTCTTCATCGTTCTTGCTTTGCGCGATCACAGCAGTGCGGATCCGCGGTTCAGGATATACAATGGGTTCGATCGTGACATCATAGCCTTTTTCATGCAGCGTCTGGTTGCTATAGGTGTCCTTCAGCTTCAACGTCGCCCCGATATCACCTGCGACCAGTTTGTCCACAGGCGTGCGGCTTTTCCCATCCATGATAAAGAGCTGATGTAACCGTTCACTCGCCCCTGTCTGGCTGTTGACCAGTTCCGAAGAAATCGTGACGGCGCCGGAAATGACTTTAAAGAAGGAAAGTTTTCCGAGATTTTGTTCAAGGTGGGATTTAAAGACAAACAATACCGTAGGTTTTTCGGGATTGAATTCCATTTCCGTTCCCTCCGTGGTCTTTTCAGGCTTTGCTTCCCGCGGTGTTGGTGCGACGTTGTCGATGAATCCCATCATGCGACCACTGCCCATATTCTTTTTCGCAGACATGCAGAACACGGGAAAGATACTGTGATGGATCATGCCAAGTTTCAATCCCTGGCGCATTTCATCTTCGTCCAGCGTACCTTTTTCAAAATACTTCTCCATCAGCGCTTCATCATTCTCCGCTGCTTTTTCAACAAGTTCGTTGTGAAGGAGGTCGGCTTTTTCCCTTTCCGATTCCGGTATGGCCAGTTTGTTGGGTTTGCCGCCGTCGGCAGAAAATTCGTACATGACCATTTTCAGCAGGTCAATGATCTTGTTGAAGTTCTCGCCTTCATTGATGGGATATTGCATCTGCGTAACTGCGGCGCCGAACCTGTCTTTCAGGGAAATGAGCGCCCGCTCGAAATCAGACTTCGGATGGTCAACCTGATTGACCGCAAAGATGGTGGGTTTGTTGAAGCGGTCGATATAATTCCAGATCAGATCGCTGGCGACCTCCACACCGTGCTGCGAATTGATGACCATGACGCACGTATCAGCTACGCGTGTGGAGGAGACGATCTCGCCGATAAAGTCGTCAAACCCCGGCGTGTCAATGATGTTGATCTTGTAATCTTTCCACTCTGTGTGCAGGGGGGTCGCAAAAACAGAATTACCACGCTCATGTTCGATGTCGTGGTAATCTGATACGGTGTTTTGACCTTCAATGGTCCCTCTCCGGTGTGTGATACCGGCTTCGAATATCATGTCTTCGGCCAGCAAAGTTTTGCCGGCCTTTGGCGCACCCAACAAAACGATGTTCTTGATGTGCTTGTCGTCATACACTTTCATAATGCTGATGGTTTTTGATTATCGGACCTTTTGACTCAACATGGAATGCCTTTGAAAAACATCGACAGCGAACTGAATTCCTGAACTGTTTCATAGGCGGAAAAGATTTAGATAGCCAGGAGGGAAAGTGAAATGAAAGTAGGAAAAAAAATCCTCCTCTTAAAGCCCTGCAGGGAGAAATTACGGCGAAAAGCAATTTGGCCGCTATCACAGAAATCATGCGCCGGGCGACCGGTCCGAAAAAAGATCACAGCCGCCCGGGGGCAAAAAAAATAGGGATGCAATGCCGCATCCCTATTCCTGGAATCAGAAAAATGTGTGTTCTAATAGGTTTTTGCTTCGGTCTTTATCTTCTCCTCAGCGGGAGTTTTGGCAGGCTCGTAGCCAAGCACCTTCAGCATACTCTCGCTTGATTGTTCGCCTGCGAAAAGCTTTGTCGTGATCTCCCCGTCTTCGTTCCGGTCGATGAGCACGTGCTTGGGCGCAGGTACCAGACAATGCTGAATACCGCCGTATCCGCCGAGCGATTCCTGATACGCTCCCGTATGGAAGAAGCCAATGTACAGCGGCTCTTCGTCATTGATCATCGGAAGGAACACTTCACCCGAGTGCGCCTCGGAATTATAGTAGTCCATGCTATCGCAGGTAAGACCGCCCATGTTCACTTTGTGATAAGGGTCATCCCACTTGTTGATCGCCAGTAAAATGTACTTTTGATTCATACCCCACGCGTCTGGAAGGTGGGTGATGAATGAACCATCGATCATGTACCAAAGCTCTTTGTCATTCTGGAGTTTTTGGTCGATCACATTGTATAATACGGCGCCGCTTTCTCCTACCGTGTAGCTTCCGAACTCCGTAAAGATATTGGGTACCGGAACGTTGTTCTTGTCACAGATCCACTTCAGGTTCTCGACGATCTGTTCGATCATGTACTTGTAATCGTAATGAAACGTGAGCGAAGTCTTGATCGGGAAGCCGCCACCAATATCAATTGAATCCAGGGTAGGGCAGATCTTCTTCAGTTCGCAGTATTTGAAGATGAAGCGGCTGAGTTCACTCCAGTAATAGGCGGTATCTTTTATCCCGGTGTTGATAAAGAAGTGCAGCATCTTCAGTGAGACCTTTTCACTATTTTCAATCTTATCCTTGTAGAACGGTGTAATGTCGCTGTACCGGATGCCCAACCTGGAGGTATAAAACTCAAATTTGGGCTCTTCATCTGCTGCTACGCGTATGCCGACCTGGTAGGGGCCATTGACCGATTGTTCATAGGCGTCAATTTCGCCCATTTTATCAAGAATCGGAATGCAGTTGTGGAACCCTTCATTCAATAATTCGCTGATATATTGAGTGTACAGGGGCATTTTGAACCCATTGCAGATGATATAGGTATCCTTGGATATCTTTCCCCGGCTATAAAGAGCCCTGACGATCGGAATATCGTAGGATGAGGACGTCTCGATATGAACATCCTTGTTCCTCATGGCTTCCTCCAGGACAAAAGAAAAATGCGACGATTTCGTACAGTACGCGTAGGTGTATTTCGCGTTATAGCGGAATCTCTCCATGGCGCTCTGGAAGGTTGCCTGCACAAAGCGGATATTTTCGCTGATGCGGGGCAGATACGTGAGTTTCAGCGGAGTGCCATATTGCTTAATGATCTCCATTAAAGGGACGTCATTAAACAGCAATTCATGATCTCTTACTTTAAATTCTTTCTGCGGAAATTCAAAAGTCTGCTCGATCAGCTCGCGATAGCTCTTCATTTAGCCGTTGGTGGTTGTAAGTGCGTTGTCCGTTAAAATTAAAGAGGTGAAAAATATCGTTCCGGTTAACGGTTCCTGATCGGCGCATCCGCAGATCGAGGTCTTATAACAACCAACGATTCCCTCCGAAGAAGTGCAATATTGGTATAAATTTGCCATCTTTGCAATACGCAAAAAGAACCATGGTTAATCGGCTTAAAGCCTTTTTTTCGCCCATCGCACACCCCTTGCCGGACCTCTGAATTCCGCGGTCCGGAAAGGTTCGATCTCGCCATTATCTATAAAATATTATTTACTACCTGTTGATACCTGGCGCGATTGCAAACGTTAACGATTACGGCTGTAAACAGGTAGTAGACCGGCAACATGAAACAGGATGAAATGGCGTGTCCGCATTCCACGATCTTGAGGTTGGGAATCGATCATGGCCATCAGGGATATAAATTTATTATTATATGAAAGAGATAAAGATCATAGAAGTGAAATCAGAAATCGGCGCGGGTACAAGAGGCGCCAGCCTGGGCGTTGAGGCAATCAAAATTGCCAGCCTGGACATGAATTCCGATTTCTTCAAGCAATATGAATCTGTTGAGGTTGAGAATGTCAATGAACTTTTGTTCGATGGAGCAAAACACTCCTACGCGAAATTTATCGATGGTGTCATGATCATGGAAGAACGGGTGTGCCTGGAAGTGTATGAGACCATCTGGAATGACTATATCCCCATCGTGATCGCCGGTGACCACAGTACTGCTTACGGTACCATTGCAGGAATAAAAAAGGCGCATCCGAAAAGCAGACTTGGCGTGATCTGGATCGACGCCCATGCCGACATCCATACGCCCTTTACTACGCCTTCCGGAAATATGCACGGAATGGCGCTGGCCATGGCCTGTGACATCGATAACCTGGAATGCAAAGTGAATGACCCGCGTGGAGAAACGCTGGAGTACTGGGAGCAGATCAAGGATGTGGGAATTCCCGGTGCCAAAGTATACCCTGAAGACATCGTCTACATTGCGGTGCGCGACCTGGAAAAACCGGAAAATTATCTCCTTAACAAGTACAACGTAAACTTTATCGAGACGGAGGACGTGAAGAAAGCAGGACCGGCAACCATCGCGCAGAGAGCGCTGGAGATGCTCGACCATTGTGATCTGATCTATATTTCTTTTGACGTGGACACCCTCGACTCCAGGATTTCAAGTGGAACGGGAACGCCCGTGCCGAATGGCCTGACACTGGAAGAAGCAAAGATCCTGAACGTTGAGCTCGCAAAAAGTCCGAAGGTTTGTGCCTGGGAGATCGCCGAAGTGAACCCGACGCTGGACCACGAAAACCGGATGGCGGAAAATGGCTTTGAGATCCTGGAGGCGACGGTAAAATCCCTCATTGAACGCCCGGTGCTCGCCGAAGAAAATTGACGCATGAAAGGACCTAGGTAAAAACTTCCCTGTCTTCATCAGACGGGGATTTTTTTTAGAATATGTTCGGAAGAGCAATTCGCGCCTTACCGCGTCCTGCCATACCCGTTCTCCAGAATGTTAATGTAGGCCCTGACGGTACTCATCAGATTGCTGCGGATAACGGGATCTGTTAAAAACCGCGGAAGGTTTCCGGGCATCGAAAGGATGCGGTAAGTAACTTTTATTTTTCCGGGAGAGATCTCCTGGAAGTACCAGCTGCCGGACAGTGTCATCCTTGAGACATTGTCTCTTACCGGCGCCACTTTGTGGTTTTTCAAAGATTCGAAGGTGATGAAAATACCATCCTTCTCCACAGGATCCTTGATCCGGTACTCCAGGTAATGGTCCTGGTCACTCACCGGCCATGGGATGTCATGGTACGAATACTCATGCCACACGGAATCCGAATGTGGATATACTTTGAATTCGGAGACATGCTTCTGCCATACGCCTATATGCGATTCATCCTGTATCAGCGACAGCGCATCATGGATGTCGCCCCGGAGGTAGAATTCACTTTTAACTTCCCGCGCAGTGACGGGCGGGTTAGAGCCGGGAAATGTGACCCATCGCTCGTAAACAACGATATTATCCTCGTTCTTCACGAGTTCAAAGCCATCATGTGTTCCCGTTTGTCCAAAAATCGTGGTGTTGCTCGCCGACAAACCGAATACACATAACCCAATCCTTAATAACAGTAACATCCAGGTAGTAACGCTAATTCCAATGATTTAATCACAGTAAGGTCGATAAATATTACCTGTATCCAAATCATTCCTTTTATGTATTTTCGCAAAAAATTTGAAAGTCCATATCAGAAAAAGTATACCATGAGTCAAAACAGAGCGATTTCATCCTTTCTTGAAAAGCATTTTCTGCACTTCAATGCCGCAGCATTGGTAGATGCCGCTAAAGGTTACAAAAAACACCTGGCAGAAGGTAAAAAGATGATGATCACACTCGCCGGTGCCATGAGTACGGGCGAACTGGGTATCAGCCTTGCTGAGATGATCCGCCAGGATAAAGTGCAGATCATTTCCTGTACGGGCGCCAACCTGGAGGAAGACATCATGAACCTGGTAGCACACGATTACTACAAGCGCATTCCCAATTACCGCGATCTCACACCGGAGCAGGAGTGGGACCTCCTCTCGAAGGGGATGAACCGTGTAACAGACACTTGTATTCCGGAAGAAGAAGCCTTCAGAAGGCTGCAGAAACACATCTATGAATTATGGAAGACTGCCGACGATAAGGGCGAGCGCTATCTTCCGCATGAGTATATGTACAAGATGCTCAACAGCGGTGTGCTGAAACAATATTATCAGATCGATCCGAAGAACAGCTGGATGATCGCGGCCGCGGAGAAAAATCTTCCGATCGTGGTCCCGGGTTGGGAAGATTCCACGATGGGCAACATCTTCGCTTCCTATTGCGTAACCGGCGAATTGAAGCCAACAACCGTGCGTGGTGGCATTGAGTATATGACATACCTGGCTGACTGGTATACAAAGAATTCAGGCGATGATGGGATCGGCTTCTTCCAGATCGGTGGAGGAATTGCCGGAGATTTTCCTATCTGTGTTGTTCCGATGCTGCACCAGGACCTTGAGCGCGATAATATTCCTTTCTGGAGCTACTTCTGCCAGATCAGTGATTCAACAACAAGCTATGGCTCATATTCCGGCGCGGTGCCGAATGAGAAGATCACGTGGGGAAAACTGAGCATTGACACGCCGAAATTTATCATCGAGTCTGATGCCACGATTGTTGCACCACTTGTTTTCGCTTACATTTTAGATATGTAATTTCTCTTGCCACAAAGACATATTCCGCGAAAGCAGGACATCAAGAATACATTAGACAACTCCGTTTAATGTATTCTTTTGTTTAAGGTCGGCCGGGCGGAAGTCAGTTCGGTGTTTCTTTGTGTCACTTTTGATTAAGAATAGTTAATTTATTTTTCATGACGATTGATGCTATCCTGCGGTCTGCAATACAACAAGCGGTCTATACGCTGTTTGGTCAGCACACTGATCAATTACAGATCCAGCCTACGAATAAGGAATTTCAGGGATCACATACGCTGGTGTGTTTTCCGCTTGTCCGGATCACGAAAAGAAAACCTGAAGAAACCGGAACGGCTATTGGCGAATATCTGGTTGCGCACGCTGACATTGTGAAAGATTTCAATGTTGTAAAAGGTTTTCTGAACCTGACACTGAAGGACAAAGTCTGGATTGATACCCTGCTGGGTATCACTGCGAACCCGCATTATGGTCAGCTTCCGGATCAGGGAGAAGAGCTCATGATCGAATACTCTTCGCCAAACACAAACAAGCCGCTGCACCTCGGGCACCTGCGCAATAACTTTCTGGGATGGAGCGTGTCGGAGATATACAAAGCCAACGGATATAATGTCCACAAGGTACAGATCATCAACGACCGCGGCATTCACATCTGCAAATCCATGGCAGCGTGGAAACTGTACGGAGAGGGTGAAACGCCTGAAAGTACTGGTATGAAAGGTGATCACCTTGTGGGTAAGTATTATGTTGCTTTCGACAAGGCCTATAAGGCCCAGATGAACGCGCTCATTACGAAGGGGGCAACGGAAGAGGATGCATCAAAGCAGGCGCCCATCATGAGACTCGCCGTAGATATGCTGCAGAAGTGGGAGCAAAAAGATCCGGACACCACCGACCTGTGGGAGATGATGAATGGCTGGGTGTATGAAGGCTTCGGCGTCACGTACAAAAAAATGGGTGTCGACTTTGATAAACTTTATTACGAGTCGGAAACCTATTTGCTGGGAAGAGAAGAAGTATTGAAAGGGCTCGCGCGCGGGGTTTTCTTCAGGAAAGACGATGGTTCGGTGTGGGTTGATCTTACTGCTGACGGACTCGACCAGAAACTCCTGTTGCGTTCAGACGGAACGTCCGTTTACATGACGCAGGATATCGGGACCGCGATCCTGCGGTTCAGGGATTTCCCGAAAATCTCCGGTCAGATATACACCGTGGGAAATGAACAGGAGTATCATTTTAAGGTGCTGTTCCTGATCCTGGCAAAACTTGGTTATGAGTGGGCCAGGCATTGCTATCATCTTTCTTACGGGATGGTTGACCTGCCTTCAGGAAGGATGAAGTCGCGGGAGGGAACGGTCGTTGATGCGGATGAGCTCATGGAGGAAATGATTGCCGAAGCGGAAAAGCAAACAAAGGAGCTGGGTAAACTTGAGGATACTTCCGAAGGGGAAGCCCGGCAATTATTTGAAATGATCGGCCTGGGAGCCTTGAAGTTTTTCCTGCTGAAAGTGGATCCGAAGAAACGCATGCTTTTCGATCCCAATGAATCGATCCAGTTGCAGGGATTCACGGGGCCCTTTATTCAATATACCCACGCGCGTATCAGGGCCATATCACGCAAAGCGCAAAGTATCGGGCTGACACCGGATGCCGCCATGCTGAAGGGCGTACAGTCACTCGAACCTGCCGAACGTGAAGTTGTCCAGGTGCTGAGTATTTTTGAAAACAAGATCAGGGAAGCGGCGCGGGAATATTCGCCGGCTGTCATCGCGAATTATGTCTATGACCTGGCGAAGGAGTACAACCAGTTTTACCAGAGCATTCCCATATTCAACGAAACGGATCCAGGTAAACTGCAATTGCGGATCCTGCTGTCGGAAGCAGTGGCAACAGTCCTCAAGCGCGGAATGTATTTATTGGGTATCCGGGTACCGGAAAAAATGTAAGGTAATCTTTGATTGTTGCTTTATAATAGCGGAAATTTAATGCTTGCCGAACTGCGGTTTTTTTACCGCTGCCGGGATTAAAAACACGATTATGAAAACATTCCTTTTGCTCCTATTGCTTATGGTCAGCGCCTCCACCCAACAATCCGTTTATGATTTCAAGATGAATTCCCTTGAGGGCGACGAAATTGATTTCAGCAGATACAGCGGGAAAAATCTCCTGATTGTAAATGTCGCTTCCAAGTGCGGCTTTACGCCGCAGTATGCAGACCTTGAAAAGCTGCATGAGGAATTTGGCGATCAGGTCGTCGTACTTGGATTTCCGGCCAACAACTTTGGCGCGCAGGAGCCCGGGTCCAATCTCGAAATTGCGGAATTCTGCCAGAAGAATTACGGCGTCAAATTTCAGATGTTTGAAAAAATTTCGGTGAAAGGAGAGGACCAGCATCCGCTGTACCAATGGTTGAAGGAGAGAACAGGTCAGGAACCCTCCTGGAATTTCTGTAAGTATCTCGTGAAGCCGGATGGCACGGTCAAATTTTTCCCTTCGAAAATCAAGCCGATGGACAATGAGATCCTGAATGCGTTATAAAGTAATTATTATTGCGGGGTTCATCAGCATGGGCATTTTTTCGCTGCTGTCACAAAAACTGTTTTCCCGTTCAGCGGAAAAAGTGGAAGGCTCAATTTATGAATTCACCGTGAACGGGATTGATGGTCAGCCGGTGGATTTTGAACGTTACAGGGGGAAGAACCTTTTAATTGTCAATACCGCCTCCAAATGCGGTTATACACCGCAGTATGAAAGCCTGGAGAATTTGCACAAAAACTACAGCGATCGCGTTGTGGTGCTGGGATTCCCGGCCAACAATTTTCTCTGGCAGGAGCCTGGCAGCAATTCAGACATCGCTGCTTTCTGTCAGAAGAATTTCGGAGTGACCTTTCAGATGTTTGAAAAGATCTCCGTGAAGGGCAAGGATCAGCATCCGTTATACCGGTGGCTCGCCGCGAAGTCAGGTAAAAAGCCGTCCTGGAATTTTTGTAAATACCTTGTTGACAAGAACGGACAGGTCGCCGGATTTTTTGGCCCGAAAATCGATCCGCTGGACGAAACTATCATTCATAAAATTACGCGTTGAAAAACAGTCACCATTGGCTTAAGGCGTTTCGTTTACGTACACTACCCCTGGCGTTATCTTCTATTGCCATGGGCGGATTTCTCGCCTGGCATGACCATGCATTCCGGTGGGATATATTCCTGCTTTGTATCGTGACCACGATCTTCCTGCAGATCTTATCAAACCTCGCCAATGATTACGGCGACAGTGTTAACGGTGCCGACAACGTAAGCCGCAAGGGGCCATCACGCGCTGTGCAATCAGGTGTCATTCAGCCGGCGCAGATGCGCGCGGCAATCTTTCTCTTCGGCCTTTTAAGTCTTGTCAGCGGTGTCACGCTGCTGCTGGTTTCCTTCGGCGCCGCGTGGAAGGCCATCCTCTTCTTCCTTGCACTGGGCTTGTTGAGCATTGGCGCCGCAGTGACGTACACCATCGGCAGAAAACCCTATGGCTATATCGGTCTCGGCGATCTTTCCGTGTTGATCTTTTTCGGCCTTGTAGGTGTGATGGGTTCCTATTACCTGTTCACGAAGAATATTTCGTGGTACGAGGTGCTTCCGGCACTCAGTATGGGCTTTCTTTCGATTGCCGTACTCAATATCAACAACATCCGTGATATCGAATCGGATAGACTCGCCGGAAAATTCTCTATCCCGGTGCGCCTCGGGAGAAAGAAAGCCATCGTCTATCACTGGCTGTTGCTCTCAGGCGCGGTGCTCTTTACGCTGCTGTATACCGTACTTCAGTATCACTCGCCCGCGCAGTTTGCCTTTCTTGTAGGCATACCGTTGTTTATTCGAAATGGCCTCGCGATTACACGCAAACAGCCAGAGATGCTCGATCCCTATCTGAAACAGATGGCGCTTTCTACCCTGTTGTTCGTATTGTTGTTTGGAAGCGGCCTGGCCTTGTCCGTGTACTGACAACAGCCGCTTTGGCGTCGCGCCGGTTTTCCACTTTGATTTAGGGTAAGGGACTCCATGAGGTCTAAATATTTAACCGTTGTTTAAACTTTTTTCAGCAGACGCGGGTCTAAGGCTTACCAACAATTATCTACCGTTTTTGTCGTTAAAAGAACATGAGAGGAATTACATATTTTATCCTGATTATTTTGGCTGCCATCGGCTGGAGTTGCCAGACGGAGCCTGATTCGGCTGAGCTTATCGACCAGATGGTGGTCTCTACCAACTACGACCCGGATGCGGATTTCAGCGCCTATACCACCTATGCGATCCCAACCGATACCATCGGCTTTGTCTCCAACAATTCGGAGGATACCATTATCACCTCTCCGGAAAGTACCTATCCCCGGCATGTTTTGAATCATATCAAGGCTAACCTGGACGCGCGGGGATACACAAAGGTACGCAGGAACGAGAATCCTGACCTCGGCATCAATGTCATGGTAGTAAATGATTTTAACGTGTTCCAGGAAGTTGTTTATCCCAATTCCTATGGATATCCCGGGAACTACTATTCCGGTTATTACGGATACGGATCTTATTATTATTATCCATACGTCAATACCTATGCGTACAATACCGGTGTGCTGATCATCGAGGTCGTCGACCTGAAAAATCGCAATCAGCAAAACCAGGTAAAGGTTGTGTGGGACGCTTACCTCGGTGATGTATACAGTACCATCGATCGCAACACGCAAACCGAAGATGCCATCGAACAGGCATTCATTCAATCACCTTATATTGGAAAATAATGATGCGCTATATCTTTTTATCTCTTTTCCTTTTTTTCTCCGCCCTTGCTTGTGCTCAGGAGAAATACTTCTACCTCGGTCTTGACATCAACAAGCCGACATCCAATACGGAATGGATCGAGAGCATCAGTGCAGCGGGTGGAAAGGTTGGATACAGGGGCTTTATCCGGCCGAACTTTTCAGCGGGTCTTGATCTCGGCTGGTCAAATTTCGATGAGTATGAGCCGACCTCTACGAAAGTAAATCCCACGGGTGCTATCACCACCGATTACTTTCATTACGTATATTCCTATTCCGGCGTGGTCAGTGGCCAGTACTATTTTAAGGACGAGGAGGAGGATCGCTTTTTCCCCTACGCAGGGCTGGGCCTGGGCGCCAATACCAATGAATACGTTTTGTATTACAACATTTATGAAGACGCCGAGCGGTCGTGGGGTTTTCTTGCCAGGCCGGAAGTGGGGCTGTTATTCCGCTTTACGGAACGCGGTTCCGTGGGAATCATGGCGGCTTTGCATTATGATTACTCCACGAACAAGAGCGAAAAGTTCAACTACAACAATTTTACCGGCCTGGGTTTTCAGATTGGCTTAATGGCGATGACTTTTTGACGCGATCTGCTGTCACCAACAGGCTTGTTGCGATAAAATGGGGATGAACGATAATTTAAAAAACAGCGCAATTAATGCGCTTTACCGGTACCCCTATTTCCCTATTTCTTTATTTCCTTTCAGGCCTTCTGTTATCTTTGCAGCATGCCTCAACAGATTCTGATCCTGGATTTTGGATCTCAATACACCCAGCTGATTGCCCGCCGAGTTCGCGAGTTAAATGTCTACTGTGAAATTCACCCTTTTAACAAGATTCCATCGATTTCGGCGGACATCAAAGGCGTGATTTTATCCGGCAGTCCCTGTTCCGTAAGGGATGCGGGGTCTCCGCAGGTTGATTTTTCCCTGTTTGAAAGGATTCCGCTGCTGGGCGTCTGCTACGGTGCGCAACTGATGGCCCAGAAAATGGGAGGGGAGGTATTGCCGTCTCACATCCGGGAATTCGGAAGGGCAAGGTTGTCTGCCGTTGACCATCACAACAGCCTGCTGAAAGAGATCTCGCTTGACAGTCAGGTGTGGATGTCGCACAGTGACACCATTTCAAAGGTGCCGGCGGAATTTGAGGTCATCGCGAGTACCTCAACGGTGCCTGTAGCCGCTTTCCGCATCAAGGGAAAGGAAAAATATGGTATCCAGTTTCATCCGGAAGTGACGCATACCACCGAGGGCAAAAATCTGCTGCGGAATTTTGTAGTTCATATTTGTGGCTGTGCCCAGGATTGGACGCCTGATCAGTTTGTTGAATCGACCATCGCGCAGCTGGGCGAAAAACTGGGTGATGATAAAGTAGTCATGGCGTTGTCCGGCGGCGTGGACTCCACAGTAGCCGCAACACTCATCCACCGTGCGATCGGAAAGAACCTGCACTGCATTTTTGTGGACAATGGTTTGCTTCGGAAAAATGAGTTCCGGCAGGTTCTGGATTCGTATCAGCACATGGGTCTGAACGTCCGGGGTGTAGATTCTAAAGATCTTTTTTATAAAGCGTTGTCGGGACTGTCAGAGCCCGAGGCAAAAAGAAAAGCCATCGGGAAAACGTTTATTGACGTATTTGATGTGGAGGCCCACAAGATCCAGGATGTTCAGTGGCTCGGTCAGGGCACGATTTACCCGGATGTCATTGAGTCTGTCTCTGTGAAAGGCCCTTCGGCGACCATTAAATCGCATCATAATGTGGGAGGGCTGCCGGAGAAAATGAAGCTCAAGGTCGTTGAACCACTCAACACGTTGTTCAAGGATGAAGTGCGGGTGGTGGGCAAAACACTGAACATCGATCCCGCCATTCTGGGAAGACATCCCTTTCCCGGCCCCGGTCTGGGCATCCGTATACTGGGGGAGATCAATCCGGAAAAAGTAAGCATACTGCAGGAAGTCGATCATATTTTTATCAATGGACTGAGACAGCATGGCCTCTATGACAAAGTATGGCAGGCAGGTGCCATACTCACCCCGCTTCAGTCGGTGGGCGTCATGGGAGACGAACGCACCTATGAGCGCGTTGTAAGCCTCCGGGCTGTAACAAGTACGGATGGTATGACCGCGGACTGGGCGCATTTGCCGTATGATTTCCTCGCGGAAATGTCGAGTGAGATCATCAACAAAGTGAAAGGCGTGAACCGGGTCGTGTACGATATCAGCTCCAAACCCCCGGCAACGATCGAGTGGGAATAGATTTTAATAGTGAGAGTTTAAAAGACCGATGTTATGATGACGAAGAAAATTGGCGCTTTTGTATTTCTGGTTTTTTTTAACCTGGTCGTTTGGGCGCAGGTTGATTATCCCAAGCAATATCAGAATGCAAAAGATCTGTTCAGACAGGGTAAATACAACCTGGCCATGGAGACTTTTAAGCCACTGATCGCCTATGATCAAAAGAATCAATACTCCCCGTATGCATCGTATTATTACGCGCTTGCCGCATACAAGCAGGGTTACCTCGCGGTTGCCAAGGACATGCTGCTGCAGATCAAATCAGTCCACGCGAAATGGGATAAACTCGACGAAGTAAATTTGTGGCTGGCAAAGATCTACCTCGAGGGCGGCGACTATTTTCAGGGGATCAAAACACTCAATGGCATACAGAATAAAAATATTCAGGCCAATGGCCAGGCGGTGAAAGGTCAATACCTGGCCGGAATAACGGACGCCGAGACCCTCAAGATGATGCACGAGGAATTTCCGAAGGATGAAGTGGTTGCAGAATCTCTTGCGCGCGTGCTGTCCGGAAATATATCCGACGAAGAGGATAAGGAACTTCTTGAAACGCTGGTCGACCGGTTTAAACTCGAAAGGGCGGCATTTATTCCCGAAGCGCCGAAAACGTTTCATAAAGACCGGTACGCTGTTTCAGTGTTATTGCCCTTTATGCTGCAAACACTTGATTCCAGTCCCGGCAAAAAACGGAACCAGATCGTGCTCGACTTTTATGAAGGTATCAAGCTTGCGATCGATTCCCTGAACCAACAGGGCCCACAAATTGAACTGCGGGCTTATGACACAGACAAGGGCATCGACCATCTGAAACAGATTCTGCAGACAGATGAACTTCGGAATTCAGATCTCGTGATCGGTCCACTCTACCCGGAAGAAAATAAACTCGTTCAGGAGTTTTCTGTTAACCACCAGGTAAACGTGGTCAACCCGTTTTCAAATAACAGTGATATCATCGGCAGCAACCCTTATGCCTTCCTGTTTCAACCAGCGGCTGAAACCATCGGGAAAAAGGCTGCGGAATATGTTGCAGGAAGTCCAAGGAAGAAAGTTTGCATGATCATTTATGGCAAAAAAGACTCCGTGCTCGCCGCCAGCTTCGCGGAAAAAGCCAGTGAGCTCGGCATCCGGATCGTCGCGAAACAGGAGATCAAAAAGGAAGATGCCGCAGAGATCATTCATATTCTCGCAAAGCCGACCGAGTTCGACGAATTCAAATACCCATCGCAATTCACGCTGAAGAAGGATAGCATCGGCAGCATTTTCGTGGGGACCGATGATCCTTTGATTTATACCAAGGTGATCAGCGCGATCGAAACACGGGGAGATTCGGTCCTCGTGGTCGGGTCGGAAAACTGGATCGATGATACTGCGGTAGCCTTTGAAAAATTTCAAAGCCTGGGTGTTGTCTTTTCGGCGCCAAATTTTGTGTCGCCGCTTAGTTCCCGGCGTCGGACGTTTTTTGCAAACTATCTGAAGACCTATGGTCGTGTTCCCTCCAACTTGTCGCAGCTTGGATATGAAATGATGTTGTTGTTCGGAGGCCAACTGAAAAAACACGGTGTTTATTTCCAGGATGGTTTGAATAACACGGAAATGATCCCAGGATTCCTGTTTCAGGGATACAAATATCAATACAGCCGCGACAACCAGTTGATACCTTTTGCAAGATTCAAGGACGGCGTACTGACACTGATTGAGAAAAAGTAGGATTCAGTTCCGCATTGCATATCCCCGACAACGCGATTTATACTCAAGCATTTTAACATTCACTGAATGAAAGACACTGTTCGGAGCAAGGATCTTTTTGAGAGAGCGAAGCAATTTATTCCCGGAGGTGTGAATTCGCCGGTGCGCGCTTTCCGCGCTGTGGGAGGGAATCCCATCTTCATGAAAAAAGCAAAGGGTGCCTATCTGTATGATGAAGATGGCAATGAGTATGTAGATCTGATCAATTCATGGGGTCCCATGATTTTGGGGCATGCGCATCCCCTTGTGGAGGAGGCTGTGAAGGAAGCGCTTTCTTCCTCACCTTCTTTTGGCGCGCCCACCGCCCGTGAAGTGGAGATGGCGGAGTTGATCTGTTCCATGATCCCTTCGGTTGAAAAAGTAAGGATGGTGAACTCCGGTACGGAGGCAACGATGTCGGCGATCCGTGTCGCGCGCGGGTTTACGGGTAGAGACAAAATTATAAAGATGGAGGGGTGCTACCACGGGCATGGGGATTCGTTTCTGATCGCCGCAGGCAGCGGGGTAATGACGTTCGGCACACCAGATAGCCCAGGCGTTACAAGGGGTACAGCGCAGGACACCCTGACGGCGCCCTTTAACAATCTTCAGGCGACTGCGGACCTCATTGAACAAAATCCGGACAAGATCGCCGCTGTGATCCTGGAACCGGTTGTCGGGAACATGGGATGTGTTCCGCCACAGCCGGGCTATCTGCAGGGGTTGCGCGACCTCTGTACCCGGCATGGGATCGTCCTGATTTTTGATGAAGTGATGACGGGTTTCCGCCTGGCGCCGGGCGGCGCGCAGGAATTATATGATATTAAACCCGATATGACTACCCTTGGCAAGATCATTGGCGGTGGTTTACCGGTCGGAGCCTACGGCGGACGCCGTGACATTATGGATGGTGTTTCCCCTGCAGGCCCGATCTATCAGGCGGGCACGCTATCGGGTAATCCCATGGCCATGGCAGCGGGCTTGGCAATACTGAAAGAACTCAATGGAAACCCGCAGATATACCAGGACCTCAATGGTATTTCCGATTTTATCGTGAAAGAACTAAGGGCGCAACTGGCAGAAAAGGGGCTGCCTTTTACGGTGAATCAGGTGGGGTCGATGTTCACGCTGTTTTTCACCCACAAGACTGTCATTGATTTTGAGACGGCAAAAACATCTGACACCGCGCTGTTTGGAAAGTACTTCAACGCCATGTTGCGTCAGGGGATCTATCTGGCGCCCTCTCAGTATGAGGCGCTGTTTGTGTCTCATGCGGTCGATAGAGGCGTGGCGAACCGCATTCTCGACGCCAGCCGTGTAGCGCTGGGAGCGTTGTAGTTCTTTTTTGGAAGCAGCATTTTGTGCGAACATTAAAAAAGGGGCCGAAGCCCCTTTTATTTTTATGTTTTATTTCCCTTTCCCCCCTCGTGGCTGGGGATTGTTCAGCTCCTTGACAGTATTCATGAAGTCTTTCGCCCTTTCGTTGGCGGGATCAAGTTTGAGGATCTTCTGGAAATAGCTGGTTGCTTCGGCCACATTGTCCTTATGGTGCAGGGCATAAGTACCGAGATAATCATATGCTTCAATCATATTTTTCTTTTCCTTTTCCTGGGATTCAGGGTTCTCCAGCGCCTTCTCCAGATATTTTTCGTACATCGGAATCGCCAATCCCTGTTCACCGGTGGTGTCTATCTGGGCCCGTGCCTTGGCAGCCCAAAGATATCCCAGGGTGCTGTTCGGCTGTTGTTCGGACAGTTTGGTGAAGGAAGTATCTGCTTTTGGATACTGGCTGTCCATATAGTAAGAGAATCCCATATAGAACATATCATAAGGGGAGGGCTTTTGCTCTGCTCCCTCTTTTACCCGTACCAGGTCACTGTAAGCCTCAGCTGCCTCAGCATACTTCTTTCTCTTGTAGAAAGTCTCAGCCTGCAGTTCTCTCAGTTCCAGGTCCTGGTTGGCCGTGTCGAGGGTAATACCCTTCGCGAACACATCATTCGCCAGCGAATCCTGCTTCAGCTTCAGGAGAAGTTTTCCATAAGAGGCGTAATCGGTTGACTTGATATCTTTAGGACTGGCAGTCTGGAAATATTGTTCCAGGATCTTCCGGGCTTCTTCATCCTTGTCCTGCTCGATCAGCGAGAAGGCATAGAACTTCAGCGCCGTCGGAGACGCGTTCTTACTGGTAAGTACTTCCTTGAAGATAGCGTTTGCTTTTTCGTAGTTCTTCGCCATGAAGTAGAAGAATGCCAACTGGAATTTCGCGTCGCCGGCATTTTCGGCGATCGCCAGATATTTCTCGTAGGCCTCGACAGCCTTGTCAGCTTTCTTCTGGAGATAGAAAGTTTCACCGAGCTCTTTCCATGCCGGAGCGAACTGAGGATCGACTGTCACCGCGCGGTTGAGATAATCCATCACGATGTCGTTGTTTTTGGAGCGCTGATATACTTTGGCCACCTTATAAAGCGGTGCTGCCCACTTCTGATCCGAACTCGCGGCGCGTTCGTAGCTGCTGACAGACTCGCCACCCTGATTTTGCATGAGATAGGCATCTCCGAGTAACATATGTACTTCGGGGTCTCCGCTGTCAAGCGCCTTGGCTTTTTCAAGCGCGGCGATCGCATCGAGGAGGAATTTTGAATCGGCGAGGTAAGCCCTTCCGATGGCCTCCCATTGTGCCGCAGTTTTCTTACGGCCCATATCGGCGGCTTTGGTAAGCTGTGCTTTACCTTCAGCAGCTTTCTTCTGCAGAATGAAGACATGGCCCTTGCCCGCTACGGGTAATGGGTTCTTATCGTCATCTTTGATTCCTTGCTCAAAGGCAGCAAGCGCCTTATCAAGGTCACCTTGCAGAATATAACCAAGACCCAGATAATAGCTGTTCGCCGGATCGGCTTTGGCGGCCTGTTCCAGTGCAGGGATCATTTTAGAGGGTTGCTCGTTTTCATGATAACGCAAAGCCTTTCTGACTTCCGGTGATTGTGCAAGTGTAATGTTTGTTGATGCCATGAAGAGCAGTGCAATAAATAGTGTTGCGATTGTCCTGGAGAACAATGCCTTGCTCATCTGCTGATCACGACTACCTTGATAGTTCATAATTCCTTCAATTTTTGGGTTGACAATATTATTCACGTTAAAATTCACGTGCCGAATTTACCAAATAATGTGATTTTGTGTCAGATTAATTTTCTATATCAAAAGATCTCCTGTTGATTTCCACTACCCGGAGGGGCATGGTAACCGGAACAAGTCCCGCTTTCAATACAATGCGCTGGCCTCTCTCGCTGGCAACGAATGCCATGAAGCCACTGCCCAGCCCGGAACGGGCTTCCCGGCTCAGGATCGTGACCTTTCTCGCGAGCGGATAATATTTCAGCGCGAGGTAAGCCTGGTAAGGCTTAAAATGTGTGCTGTCACCTGCAACACTCATGACACGAATTCTCTTCATGAACGAGTTCGAGGTGGAGTCATCTTTGTCACTGATCCATTCCAGTCCAATCAATCCCAGGGCATTTTCATTTTGTGACACATAATCCACGACCGCCCCATTGTTCTCCACCGCAAACGTATTTGCCGGCAGCTTTTCAACTTTGGCGACCGAATCCCTTAAATGGCGGATAAGGCCTGAATTCGGGTTGTCAAAGACAATCTCTATGCCAGCCTTGTTTTTGCTACCCAGCTGGCTCCATTGGCTGATTTTCCCCTGTAAAAGATCTCTGAGCTGGTCCATGTTGATCAGGGTATCCGGATTATCGCGGTGGGTGATGAGTGCAACGGCGCTCAGCGCCACATCCAGCTCTGTGGGCGTTATCTGAATATTTTTAAAATACGCCTTCTCCTCCGCGGTGAATCTTCTGGTAACGACAGCAAGCCTTACGCTGTCCATCATCAGGGCATCGATGGCTTCTGCTTCCGGGTAGTAAAAGGCTTCAATATCCGCCCTCGTGTACAGGGCTTCAAACGTACTCAACTCCGCCTCCATCAGGGGGCGAAGCGATTCATCAATGGCGATCTTGATAAAGCCGGCTGTGGGCGTATCCAGCACCCTGCCGGATTTGTCACGGTCTTTGCAGCCGGTGATCAACAGCAGTACAGCGAATAACCCCGCCGATAGTTTTAGGATACTCTTCATGATGAGAAATATTTCCTGTAGTACTTATAACCACGGAAAAAACCGTAGGCAAACAGAAGAATTCCGAATGGTGTTGCATACTGTTCCGGAATTCTTTCAGGTGCATAAAAAATAAAGGTTGTACCGAGTATAAAATACAGTACAACCATTATTATTCCGAAGACCTTGCCGATGGCATCTGTTACCATCATTTTCCGCTCTTCGCGACTATCTTCCAAGTCTAGTTCAATTTGAATTTAATTGGCAACACAAAGCGGACGAACACAGGCTTACCATTTTGTTTACCGGGTTTCCACGGCGGCATCATTGATACCACGCGCATTGCTTCCTTGTCGCAATCAGCGCTGATACCGCGGATGGGTTTTACTTCGCTGATGGATCCGTCTTTGCTCACTACGAAGCTTATATACACGGTACCGTCCACGCCCATCCGTCTGGCGCTGGCAGGGTAACGCATGTTCTTCTTGATGAAGTTCATCATGGCTTCATAGCCGCCCTGGAATTCAGGCTGCTGTTCCACCACGGTGAAGATCTTGTCTCCATCATCCTCCACAACGACTTCTTCCACGGGTTCTTCGAAGACTACTTCCGTAGGTCCTTCTACCTCCACAGCGGCTACTTCGTTTTGTTTGATCTCTTCAATAGTCGGTATTTCCTCGACCACCTCTTCCTTTACCACTTTCGGGGGTACGAACTTAATTACCTTCTGTAGTTTGGGTAATTGTACCTGTGGCGGCGGTGGTTTCGGCTTGTCGATCGGCGGCGGCGCCGACAACTCTGTGTACACGAGTTTACGCGGCGGCGCCTTTTCGACGATTTCTTCACCCTTGAACAGGGCGATGATGTCCGGTGCATAAAACACCAGGGCTACGATGGCAATGGTGATCAGAACCCCCTTGATAATATTCTTGGTATAAAGGGTTCTCAACACGTATGCTCCGTACTCCTTGTTGCGGTGCTCGAACACGATATCTTCCCACCGCTGGACCATTACGTTACTTGATGCTTTCATAATTAATTTTTTTGTCCTCTGTCTGTGATGCAATCATTCAACATTTTCCATAAAAATATTTATGGCTGTTGCGTTACCTCTTCCACGGGTATATCTCCGGTAATGATTGCTTTATCATCAGGAGAGTATTCCACTATCGCATACCTTTTTGTGTCGGTAATGTCCATCTCATCCAAAATGTTCACCATATTCTCATACCGTGATTCATCTTTAGGTTTAATGAGCACCATCATCTTGGGATTAGCACGTGTATGCTCAAGCACCACTTTGCGAACGCCATCTTTCGAGTAGTTGGTGGTACTGACCGGCGGTGTGAGACCTATCCACCAGTAGATCTTGTCGTCTTCCGCCAGCACAAGATTGAGAATATCCTTCTCATTGATCTTGGTTTGCTGGGTTTGATCGTCCACCTTGTCAGGCATGTTGACCTCCATGGTCTTGGGCTTGTTAAAGGTCGTTGTGAGAATAAAAAAGGTAAGCAGCAAAAATGCCAGGTCCACCATTGGCGTCATGTCAATTTTTGTGGACTGCTTTTTTGCGCGGACTTTACCGCCTTTTTTATGGCCACCGCCGCCGCCTTGCTGAATTTCTGCCATAATCTTATAACTTAAATTTTATATTTCTTGTTCCAATCCGGTGATCAGGTTAAACCGCAATACTTTGCGGTCGATCAGGGTGCCAATGACCCTTTCAACCACCTTGTAATTTGTGTCGCGGTCACCTTTTACTGCCACCCTGACTTTCGGGTTACTCATACGTGCAAACACGATCCAGTCCGCCAATTCGTTGTTCACGGAATCGGACGGAATGCCGGTTTGTGTAATGGTCTTCCTTTCATCCGGATGCAGGTCCAGGAACTGGGGGAGCGTCGCTACCGGAAGCCCGAAGCCCGGTAATATGGCGAACGAATTCAGCTGCTTCGGGGAAAAAGAAATTCCGTACTTTTCTCCCATATAGTTCAGCATCTGTTTCCGGGCCCCCTGATTATCCATATCAAAGAACACTCTGCCATCGTCGGCAACTGAAATGATGATCCGGTCTTTGTCCGGAAGAATGATCTCAGAAACAGACTTTGGTATATCAACTACCACCGGTTCTTCCGGAGCGAAGGTGGTCGTAAGCATGAAGAATGTTACGAGCAGGAACGCCAGGTCGACCATGGGTGTCATGTCCAATGAAGGAGGAGTCCTATGTACTTTAACTTTTCCCATAGTTGTGTATTACAGTGTTAAGCCTTATTGCGGGCAGTGAAATTCTGAATGATGCTATAGCTTGCTTCGTCAATTCCGTAAGTCAACGCATCGATCTTACTGGTAAAGAAGTTGTAGAAAATGATCGCAAGGGCAGACGTGCCGATACCCAAAGCTGTGTTGATAAGCGCCTCAGAGATCCCGTTTGCAAGGGCAACCGCATCCGGTGCGCCCGATGTCGCGATGGCGGTAAAGGCCGCGATCATACCCGTTACTGTTCCGAGCAGACCCATCAGTGTTGCTACCGAAGCAATGGTTGCAATGATCACCAGGTTCTTTTCCAGCATTGGCATTTCAAGCTGAGTTGTCTCCTCGATGTCTTTCTGAACCAATAACACTTTCTTTTCAGGTTCGAGTTCAGTATTGCGCGACAACTCGTCATATTTTAAAAGACCAGCCTTCACGACATTGGCAACAGAACCTTTTTGTCTGTCACACTCCTGTATAGCCTGGCTGATGTTTCCGGCTGATACGAGCGAACGGATCCTGCTGACGAATCTTTTGATGCTGCCGCGGCCCGTTGCGCTGCTGATGGTGATCAGACGCTCAATGCCGAAAGTGAGCGTGATCATTAACAGGGCAATAAGAATAGCCACAACGATCCGTCCCTTATAAATAATCCCGAGCCAATTCCCTTGCAGGGGGTGGTTGTTTGGGTCATTACCTTCAAAATTCGCGGGGTTCCCCAATACGTATTGATAAATAAGGTAGGCGAGTACAATTTCTAAAGGAATAACAATTGCTGCGAATGTGGATTTAAGGCTTTCTCCAAGCGAGCCCCCATGTTTTTGTGCCATGTTAATAGTAATTTAGGTTTATAGTTAATGTTTGTTGGTAAAAATAGTTAAAGAGCGTTAAAAATCCTGTTTTTAATAAGAACTGCAAAATAAATCTTCAAATTCTTTACGGGTTTCGGTAAAATCACAAATAAACTTCCGGCCAGAATATGCCACCAAATATGGCATAATGAAAATTCCTTTTAGTCCTTTGCGAGTAAATTCCTGTTCCTGAACCAGGTAATAATTACTGGAACGGCAGAAACCAGGATCATACCGACCACGATTATCTCGAGATACGAAGTGATGTTCGGAAAAATACGACCGAGGAAATGACCCGACAATACCATGGTCACAATCCATATTGTCGCTCCTAAAAAATTGAAGATCAAGAACTTAACAAAGTCAATTTTGGCCATACCCGCCAGGATGGTCACAAATGTCCTGACCACCGGCAGAAAGCGACCTAAAATGAATGCCATCATGCCGTGTTTTTGATAGAAGGCCTGGGTGATATCGATATATTTCTTTTTGAAAAAGAAACTGTCTTTCCTGTTGAGCAGATAGAAGCCTGCCCACTTCCCCGTCAGATAGCCCACAAAGGACCCCGATACCGCGGCGATGACCAACAGAATTATGAGTAATGAAACGTGGACATCCAGGTATTCTGTGTCCGCCAAAAGGCCGGCCACAAATAATAATGAGTCGCCGGGAAGGAAAAAACCAAAAAATACACCCGTTTCGGCAAAAATGATCAGTAGTAAAAGTCCCAGTCCTCCAAACTGGATAATCGTTTCGGGATTAAACGTATCTAAGAAGGCCAAAATATTCATGAACTGAAGATCTCCAAACATTGAATTTTAAATTAAGATTGATTTCGATACAGCTTAAAAAGATTACGCCATATTAAACAATCTTCAATCTTTTCAGCACGATGCTTTCCTCCCACCAATTCCATAAAAGGATACTGATTCGGGCGACAAGGATTGAAGATCCAGGCTTATCTTCTACAGAAAAGTGAGCAAGGTAACCGAAAAATGCCATTTCGAAAGGAGGGAGGTCGAAATTTTACCGGTCGCGGGAATGCCAGCTGCTTTGGGAAACCAGAAATTTATCCACGGTCTCTCCCTCAATAATTTGTTCCGGGTTTTAGTTCATTTTTTACCCGGCTATTACATCCGTGGTATGCGCGCCACATTCCGAGGGCATTATTTCCTTAGATTTTCCTACTTTTACTGGTATAATGCCACCATACCTGGACTTATGAAAAATGCTTTTTTGGTACTCATACCTGTGTACCTGGCCGCGCAGGTCAGCCTTTTTGCACAGGACCGCAATGAAAAAAATGCGGTAACCTATGAACAGATCTACGATGAGCCCTATGCGGTAAATAAACTTTTTGTCGCACTGCAGCCCTTGTATGGAGAATTGTTTGTGGCAAACGTCAACGCGGGATTTGGTGTGGAGGCACTTTACTATTTCCAGGACAAGGCGCACTTCAAAGGTCAATTCAGAAAAACCTATAGCAGGAAATTCTTTGATTTCACCCGTGACCTTGCAATGGATAACAGTGTTCTGGATAACCGCGCAGAAGTGTTTAATTATTATGAACTGGGGGGGACCTATCATGTGAAGGATTTTGAAGGTCCTTCGAAAACGAAAATGGTCCTTTACAAGAAAAGCTACAGAGGAGACCGGTGGGCCTCCCGCATTCCGCTCACTGCCGAAATTCCCTGTAAAGTGAGGAAGATCTATGGGCTCCGCGCAGGTGGGATTATCTGGGACAGCTCGACGGATCTTACGCGTGCCTTGAACGACCAAGGCCTGACCAATACAGATTTGAAAGACGCCGAAGGCAATGGACTGCCACTGACCTATCATAACGGTATCAATGAAGAACCGCTGAATGTTTATACGAACATCGCCACCAAGAATGTTTATCTCGGCGGTTCAATGACCTGGATGCGGAACGTGGCTATCAATTTTGATAATTACGAGGAGGGTATCGATGACCTGATGCTGACCGCTTTTTTCGACATTATTTATGCTCCTTCCATGAATGTTGATGACATCGTGTATACGGACAAAAGCGCCAACCCTGCCGTGCAGGGAACACGAACTTATTCGGTGAGTCCCGTCAAAGTCCAGTCTTTCGGCGCAAGGGCCGGGATCGACGGAAGGTTTAACCGCACTTTCAGCTGGGCCTATGGTGGTGAAATCGGTTATCGCCCAAGCATCCAGGGCAGGTCCTTTTATGCCCTCATCAAGATCAGCTTCCCGGTATTCGGAACCAATCTTGATAATAAGGTGGAGTCGTTCGAAAAATAGATGTCGTGAAAACCGTGACCTGTGATATCCTGATAAAGAACATAAAAGGATTGGTGCAGGTCCGGACCGAGGCGTTGCATCCATTGCGCGGCGCCGCGATGGGTGAACTCCCCATCATGGCGAATGCTTTTCTTGCCATTACAGGTCATCGTATCTCCGCCTTTGGAGAAATGGATGCGTTACCTTCATATTCCGCCGCCCATGAAATCGATGCATCGGGGAGATTTGTCTTCCCCAGTTTCGTGGATTCGCATACGCATCTTGTTTTTTCCGACAGCCGTGAGGAAGAGTTTGTGATGAAGATCAAAGGCATGTCGTATCAGGACATCGCCGCGAAGGGAGGGGGTATTCTCAATTCCGCAAAAAAATTAAGACAGCTTTCTGAAGACGAGCTTTTTCGTCGGACGTGGCCCAGGGTAGAGGAGATCATGCGGACGGGTACCGGGGCCGTGGAAATAAAGAGCGGATATGGGCTCACTACCGAAGATGAAATCAAAATGCTTCGTGTAGCCCGCAGGATTGGTCGTGAAAGCCTGTTGACTGTCAAGACTACTTTTCTCGGCGCCCACGCCGTGCCCGCCGGAATAAAGAAGGAGGATTATGTAAAACTCGTTATTGATGAGATGATCCCCGCGGCTGCTGCCGAGAAGCTCGCCGATTATATTGATGTATTCTGTGAAGATGGATTTTTCTCGCGCACGGATACAGAACAAATTCTGGCGGCGGGACTTCACTATGGGATGAAAGGGCGGGTGCATGCCAATCAGCTGGGTAGGTCAGGCGGCGTCCAGGCGGGTGTCCATGCGGGAGCCATCAGCGTTGACCACCTGGAAAATATCGGCGAAGAAGAAATGGACCTGCTCCTGCAAAGCGATACCATGCCAACGGCGCTGCCAGGCGCTGCATTTTTCCTCGGGCTCCCGTTTCCGCCCGCACGCAGAATGCTGGAACGCGGGCTGCCCCTTGCCATCGCGTCAGACTACAATCCGGGAAGCGCCCCCAGCGGTAATATGCCGTTGATGCTTTCGCTCGCCTGCATTCGAATGAAACTTACCCCGGAAGAAGCCGTCAATGCGGCAACGATCAATACTGCGGCTGCCATGGAAATCCTGGAGACCCACGGTTCCATCACGGAGGGGAAATCGGCAAACCTCTTTATTACCAGGCCCATGTCGTCCGTTTCTTTTTTACCCTACGCCTTTGGCGCCAACATGATTGAAACCGTGATCCTCCAAGGGAAGGTCTGCTGAACGTGAAGCGGTGGTTGCCGGCAGATCTTTTTAACGTAATAGCTATGCGCAGAATAATCAGGGGTGCCGGCGTGGGCCCGTGGTTCCTTCGGGCGACAATCACGTTAACGCCAGTGAGATGACCATTTTGGCGTGGCCCTGCAAGGAACTATATTTGGCACGGTATCGCGCTTAAAACATTATAACATGCAACTTCATGATCAGGTTAAATCCGTTATCCGGGATGTGGCGGGATACCCGAAAGAGGGGGTCGTATTTAAAGACATTACGCCCGTACTGGCAGATCCGGCGCTGGTCAGGAAGATTATCCCTTTCATGGCTTCGGCCTACCGGGATCAGCGCATCGATGCTGTGGCCGGCATTGAAGCCAGGGGATTTATCCTGGGATCTTTACTCGCCCACGAGTTGAATTGCGCGTTTATCCCTTTTCGAAAGGCCGGTAAATTACCCTATCATACGCGAAGGCAACGCTATGATCTCGAATATGGCTCAGCTGAAATAGAAGTGCATTCCGATGCCATCCGCGCCGGCGACAAAGTGTTGGTGCATGACGATCTGCTGGCAACGGGCGGAACGGCCTGTGCGGCGGGCCAACTGATCAGAAGTTTCGGCGCCGAGGTTGCTGGCTTCTCCTTTCTGATCAATCTCAGCTTTTTGCCCGGAGCCAAAAATATTCTTGAACAATTTGGGCAGGATCCTCATTTTGTGGTAAAGTATTAACTTTATTCACCTTTGCCGGTTTTATCAATATGTCTGAAAGTATATTGATCCCCATGTTCCCGCTTACCCTGCTGCCCTTGCCTGGTGAGCTCGTGCCCCTTCATATTTTTGAGCCCCGTTACAAACAGTTGCTGACCGACGCCGAATCTGCGGATATCAGCTTTGGAATTTTCCTGAATCATGAATGCAACAAGGCAAAGCTTGGCGCCTCGATGAAACTCGAGAGCGTGATCAAACGCTATCCCGGAGGAGAGTCTGATATCGTTGTGCGTTGCATGGACATTTTTTCGATGGACACGCTTTACCGCACCTATAAAACAAAACTCTATCCGGGTGCGGATGTGCGGCCGTGGACGATCAATGGGCAGGCTATGCCGGACGCGACGCTTTATGAACTGTTCCTGTTGTTCCAGGAGAAACGGAAGATCAACAAGCACTTCACCGCTTTTACCCTTTACCAGGTCGCAGCGGAATTAAACCTGGACCTCCTTGACCGGTATAAGCTCCTGACGCTGCCGGAAGATAAACGCGCATCATTCCTTGTTCACCAGCTGAACTTCCAACTGCATGTGATGCGCCAGGAAGAGAAAAGCAAGGATGTTTTTCATCTCAATTAATTATTTCAAAAGCGAAACCTCTTTCAGCAATAATCGTTGGTCGATTTTCTTTTCATTTAACGTATCCACATCTTGATGGTTTGCGTTTGAGACGCATCTCAAGAGATCACGCGTATCTGAAAGGTTACAGAAAAAAAGATTTTTTTATTTTCATGTTACGTGCAACAAACGTTTCCGGAGGGACGTCTTATGAGCTGTAATCAAATTCCAACCTTATGAAAAAAATCTTATCCCTTGTCGTTGTGTTGATCGCAATCGGTCACGTCAATGCAAATCCAATTGGTCCGAACTCACCCGTGGGAATGTCTGTAGTGAAATCCGGTGAGGTAATAAAACTTTTTTATCGCGGAGAGAAGACAGGAAACGTCAGAGTAGCCATCTACAATGAAAATGGCCACGAGGTCTATGCGGAGACATTCCGGAAGACAGAGAACTTCATGCGCCCTTACAATATCTCAGCACTGCCCGAAGGAAATTACACCATCGCGCTGCGCGACGAACAGGGTACACGTACGCAAAATATCACGCATCGTGCGGGAGAGCACAAGCGTATCGCTCACCTCACGCGTTTGTCTTCGCTGGGAAAGAACAAATATATGCTTGCGGTACCCAATGATGGCCGCGATGCGCTGACGGTCAAAATCTTCAATGAACGGAATGAGTTGTTATATGAGAACACAGAAGTCATTGTAGGCGACTTTGCAAAACTCTACAACCTCAATAAACTGACAGGAAACCATACATTCGAAATCGTGGATGGAAGCGGAAAAGTAAACCGCCTAAGCAAACCGTTGCGAAAATAATTTCTGGCAACGTGTGCTCTTCAATGCAAACGTTAAAAACGTTTTGAATGGATACCGGGTTCGTAATTACGCCGTCTGCAGGAAAAAATAAATGACTTGCAGACGGCATCTTACGCAATCGATGTTTTCTGAAATCGCCTGAATTAACTTACAAAGGAAGGTCGTCAACTGCTGCACACTGTATTTTTGTGTCGTTATAAAACACACAAGCAATGAAAACTAGAACAATTTTTTTGACAATGCTCATCGCGGTGAGTACGGTGGCACTTACCTTCGGAAACGACAGACCTGATATGATCGTGGTTTCTTCCCGGGGATCTGAAGTGTTCAAAGTTATATACAAAGGAATCACTTCCGGCAGGGTTAAGCTCAGCATCTTTGACGGGCAGGGAAAAATCGTCCTCTCCGAGAATCTTCAGGGTAAGGACGGTTTTATACGGCCGTTAAATTTCAAAGGTCTTCCTTCCGGAAATTATACCATTCAACTGGTGGATGATCAGGGAAGCTACCAGGAAAGTGTTCGTTACGTTCCTTCCGCTGAATTAAAAAGTATTCATGCGACCAAACTCGATGACGAAGGAAGATTTTTGCTGTCGATCGCAAACGCACAGACCGAAGAGATCGTGATCAGGATCTACGATAAGGAGCAGCGGCTTCTGCATAGCGAGACGAACACCTTGACGGGAGATTTTGCCCGGGTTTACAAGCTTGACAATATGCTGAAACAATATGTCTGTGAAGTATCCGACGGTGCCGGGAATAAGAAATTGTTTTCCTTTTAATTGAAGGGCTCCATAACCTGAAAAACCTTTTCGTAAGAAAAGGTTTTTTTTTTGCCTTTTCCGGTCCCCTGGTGTAAAAGGAAGCATCATGTGCAAAAGATTTGTTATCATTGGGTTGTGTGATGACCTTATCAGATAACAAAACGTTTATGAAAAAAGCCTGTTCCCTGGTTCTGCTGCTTCTTGCCTTCCTGACGGGCGCATGTCAGCCCGCATTTGTGGCGTCTGATCACACTGCCGGGAAATTGTTTACAGCGGGGATCGAAGGTCCTGCTTTTGATCGAAAAGGAAATCTGTATGTGGTAAATTTTGGGAAGGAGGGTACCATCGGCCTTGTGAAGCCCGATGGAACAGCGGAATTGTTCATTACCCTTCCCGAAGGCAGCACCGCGAACGGGATAAAATTCGACAGCAAAGGTGACATGTTCCTGGCCGATTACAGCGCTCACAATGTGCTGAAGGTGGATATGAAATCTAAACAGGTAAGTGTCTATGCCCATGACGACCGGTTTAATCAACCCAATGACATCATTGTCAACAAAAAAGATCAGTTCTTTGCTTCCGATCCCAACTGGAAAAAAGGCACCGGCCAACTGTGGAGGATCGATCAGGGAGGAAAGACAGTTTTGCTTGCAGACGGTATGGGCACCACGAATGGCATTGCGCTCAGTCCCGATGAAAGAACGCTCTACGTGAATGAAAGCGTCCAGCGCAAAATTTGGGCATTCGATGTAGACGAAAAAGGAAACATCGCCGGTAAGAGGCTCTTTGCAGAATTTCCTGACTTTGGATTTGATGGCATGGCTTGTGACAGCAAGGGCAATTTGTATGTCACCCGTCACGGAAAAGGCACGATTGCCATTCTCTCCCCTGACGGTAAAATGCTGCGGGAAGTTCAGCTTAAGGGAAAAAACTGCAGCAACCTCGTGTTTGGCGGCAAGAATGGAAAGACCGTTTATATCACCATGCAGGACCGTGGTGGTATTGAGAAATTCCAGGCTGAAAATCCCGGTAAGGGCTTGAAGTAGCCAATATCAACCCCTGTCACTTCTCCGGGTTCTGATCGATCAGTTCGAGGCGTTTGACGATCGTATTGGGAGGCAGGATGGTTCCAGGCGAGAGGACGGCATTCGCGCCGATCTTCGTGTAGTCGCCGATCAGTGCACCGAATTTCTCGACACCTGTTGAAAAGCTTGTTCCCGCTACCGAAACAGTAATGTTCTTGTGTTTTCGCTCATTATAATGGTTGGCTACGATGGCGCCGGCCTCGAGATTTACGTTTGACCCTACCAGCGAATCGCCGATAAAATTGAAATGCGCAACGGCCGAACCGGAAAAAATGAAAGTGGTCTTTAGTTCGCATCCCGGGCCCACGGTAACATTTTCATCCAGAAAGATGCCGCCGCGCAGATAGGCATGGGCTCCGATAAAACACTTTGCAGCGATGATGGCAGGCCCTTTTATGATGGCATGACTGTCAATCGAGGCGTTACGGTGTACGGCTACGTCGTTAAAGATCTTGTAGTCAGTGCCGAGGGCTTTGATTTTTTCCACAATGAGGTTTTCCATGTTGCCCGTAAGCATCCACGGGGCCAGTGTTCCGGCGTCGCTTAGCCAAAGTGTGGATCGGTGAATATACTGCTTCAGGTCGATCATAGTTCATAGAATTCCAGTGGTAACCCATCCGGGTCGGCGAAAAATGTATAACGTTTGCCCGTATACGGATCTACGCGTATGTCCTCCGTTGATACACCTTTTTCTGCGAGTTCCCGGACGGCGTCGTCCAGGTTCGTGACCGAAAAGGCCAGGTGACGGAGTCCGGCGGCCTCTGGCCCGGACAACCTGCGGGGTGGAGCAGGAAATGA
Organism: Chryseosolibacter sp.; assembly: GCA_049791675.1. Lineage (GTDB taxonomy): Bacteria > Bacteroidota > Bacteroidia > Cytophagales > Cyclobacteriaceae > Chryseosolibacter. Next base: position 26,436 of record JBARAD010000352.1, on the reverse strand, counting down.
AAATAATTCTATCACATACTGGTTATTCAGCTTCAGATCGAGCTTCCAGGACCTTCGCTCCGATCTGTAATGTTCCGAGGAAATTGTAAACCCGAGGACCTCCGTATAAAACTTTCTGGATACCTCGTAATCTGAACAGATAATGGCAATATGATGAATGGATCGGATCAAAGACATAAATCGACAGAATGATTTCCAATTTCAGAATTTTAATGACATCTTAAAACAATGGATGTTTTGTGGCTTGTATTGGGAGTGATATTGATGCTCGTCGGCCTGGCCGGTTGTATCCTGCCATTCCTTCCGGGTCCACCCCTTTGTTACGTGGCCCTTTTGATCCAGCAACTGCAATCTTCACCGCCCTACACGCGTGATTTTCTGCTGACATGGGCGGGCATCACCGTAATCGTTACGGCCATGGATTATGTCATTCCCATCTATGGGACGAAAAGGTTTGGGGGAACAAAGTATGGAATGTGGGGATGTATGATCGGTCTGATCGGAGGATTGTGGTTAGGGCCCTTGGGTTTGATCGTGGGTCCGTTTATAGGGGCGCTGGTGGGCGAACTGATTGGGAATGCAAAATCCGAGCATGCGTTGCGGGCGGCGCTTGGCTCCTTCGTGGGCTTTCTGGTCGGCACCCTCCTGAAACTGGTGGCCTGTTTCGTGATGGGTTGGTATTTTATTCAGGCTTTCTAGCGTTACGATGCAGATCAAAATCGCGGGCGCTGCTATTTTTTTGAAATAATTGGTTTTATTTGGAACTTAATAATAAATCCTGCTACCATGAAAAAAATTCTTGTACCTACAGACTTTTCCAAACCTGCACAGATTGCCATTGATGTTGCTGCAGACATTGCAAAAAAAGCCAACAGCCAACTGATTTTATTGCATGTTATCGAAGAGGCTTCAGGGACTTCCTTTAACATTACCGGTGAAGTGGATGTTTCCAGCGGGTGGGAAGATAAGATGTTCACAATGAAGATGATTGAGCGCAGTAAGAAGCAAATGGCGAAAGCTGTTGAGTCACTGGCCAACGCGGGAATACGGGTAAAGCAGGAATTGAGGGTCGGTACGGCCTTTCACGGCATGCGCGATATCATCACCGAGCAAAAGGTTGACCTCGTTGTTATGGGCACCGCCGGGCATGCGAAAATGGAGGAAATGATCATTGGAACCAATACCGAGAAGGTGGTAAGGCATTCCAAATGCCCGGTGCTCACGGTTCACAAAAAGCCATTGACCACTGATTTCAAGAACATCGTCTATGCCACTTCGATGAGCAAAGACGAAGAAGTGTTTTCGCGCATCGTACGCAATACACAACAGCTCTATGATTCAACCGTTCACCTCGTCAGGGTCAATACACCCGGAAATTTCCAGCGTGATGCCGTGGTTAAAAAATACATGCAGGATTTCGCCAAGAAACTGCAACTGAAGAATTTTACCATCAACATCTTCAACGACCTTACAGAAGAAGAAGGTATCATCTACTTTGCTGACGGCATTGATGCAGACCTGATAGCGATGGCTACACATGGTCGTACTGGATTTGCACATGTGCTTGCGGGCAGCATCGCCGAGGACGTTGTATCGCATTCCAAACGTCCTGTGCTCACCTTTGTGACGAAAAGTAAAAAAGATTAATTGCACCCGGGTGCCAAACTACATCCCGTCAAATCTGTCAGGGTTTGACGGGAATTCTCATTCCTGGACCATTTCATCGTGAAAGATTATTACGGTATTTTGGGGGTGCCGCCATCGGCGGGCGAATTGGAGATCAAGAGGGCTTTCAGAAAACTCGCTGTCCGTTATCACCCTGATAAAAACCCGTCGCCAGAGGCGCGACCTGTCTTTCATGATATCAATGAGGCGTATGACGTTTTAAGCGATCCGGAAAAACGGACGCGGTATGATGCCCGCCGCGAAAACCCCTTTGCTGAGATCATCAGTGAACCCGTTGTTCAACATCGCGATCCGGCATACCGACGACGCCGGCCTCGGCCACCCGCTGAAAAAGAACCGCCGGCCTCTTTCATGCTCATGCAGGAATATTTGCCCTACATGATGTGGGTAAGCAGGATCGGTCTCTTAACAACAATTGTTTTCTTTCTCGACTTTTTTCTTCCCTACCGGCAGATCGAAGAAAGGATCAGAAGCATTGATGCGGTGAGATTTCGCAGTGGTATCGCCTATCACATGATCGAGACCGAATCGGGTCGCAGGATAAAACTCTACGAATTCAAAGCGGATAACTTCACGCACGAACCTGCCATCCGTGCCGAGGTAACACGGATCTTTCGTTCCGTTATCACTGTATCAAATACGGCAGGTACGTACGAAGAATGGGTTGCCTATATGTACAGCACCCTTATTTTTTTTCCGGTCGTTTTGTTCGTAATTTCATTGCTCGCATTCATATACCGGCATAGGACTGAATTTTGCTTCAGTCTGAACGTGGCAGGCTTTATACTGTTGGTGATTAATCTGGTGCTCATCTGATATGGCAAAGAAAAATGATTGGAAAAGGAGGGAAGGAATCGTTTACTCTACTGAGTCTGACTTCTCGTACGCTTATGAACAGGGCGAGGAAGCTGCCACGCTGCCCCCGCAGCAACAAAATCTGAAAATATCACTGGACAAAAGCGGCAGGGCCGGGAAACAGGTGACCCTGGTCTCGGGCTTTGTAGGATCCCAAAACGACCTTGATGTTCTTGGCAAGCTTCTGAAATCGAAGTGCGGTGTTGGTGGTTCCGTCAAGGAGGGGAATATTCTGATCCAGGGTGACCTCAGGGACAAGATCGTTCAGATACTCCAGGGTGAAGGCTATAAAGCCAGGCGGTCAGGCTAACGCTTTTCTGTGCGCAATCTGATTTCATTACACCCGTAAGCATGGTCTGAAATTACATTCGGGCAATTCCGGAAAGGATTGGAGTTTTTTTTATTTTACATCGTGATATTCCAGCACTTTACCCATGAATAGCCCCGAGACCATCAGCATTCCTTCCTCGCAGCAGAAAAACGCGACGCGCATACGCCGTATTCATACCGAACGTGTCATTAAGGACACTTTTTTTATCTCTCTCGGCATCCTGTCCGCGACCTTCGGCTTAAAAGGATTTTTGCTCCCCGACGGTTTTCTGGATGGTGGTGCCGTGGGGATTTCCTTGCTGATCAACGCGCTGACGGATGTCAACCTTTCGTACCTCATTGTGATCATCAATATCCCCTTTATACTGATCGGCTATACCCAGGTTTCCAAAATCTTCGCCGTGAAAACCCTGGTTGCGATCCTTGCCCTGGCGGTCTGCGTGGAGTTCATACATTTCCCGATGATCACCCATGACAAGCTGCTCATATCATTTTTCGGAGGATTCTTTCTTGGGCTTGGGATTGGTCTTTCCATCAGGGGAGGCAGCGTACTTGACGGTACGGAAGTGCTCGCCATCTACACAAGCCGGAAGACGGCACTTACGGTTGGGGACTTTATCCTGGTTTTAAACATCCTCATATTTTCGATTGCGGCATACCTGCTGAACATTGAGACAGCGCTCTATGCTATTCTGACATATCTTGTGGCGTCGAAAATTGTCGATTTTGTCGTTCATGGTATTGAAGAATATACCAGTGTTATTATCGTGTCCCACAAAAGCAACCTCATCAAGAAAGCTATTATCGAAAAAATGGGAAGAGGCGTTACCGTTCTGAAAGGCAAAAGCGGTTATGGCAAACAGGGTCACCGGGAAGAGGATATTGATGTGCTGTACACGGTGATCACCCGCCTGGAACTTCAAAAGTTGAAGACTGAGATTGCGAAACTTGACGAAGAGGCATTTGTCGTGGAAAACAGCGTAAACGATATTAAAGGCGGTATGATCAAGAAGAGACCGCTCACACATTAATTGTACAATCATGTTGCATACCGGTTCAGGCGGCGGAAGTCTCTTGAGGCTTGTTTAAGCTGACCCTCATTCAGACCCAATCCATTTGCGGAATTCGGGCGCGGTTTCCTTGCCAGACCAGGTAGGCCAGCAGAATAAAATAGACATAACCCGGCCAGTATGCTGCATCGCTGTACGCAAGGTCGCCGAACCAGCGAAACGCATTGAAACTTCTAAACAACCTAATATGGAAACACTTAATATCTGGGCTGTAATTGTCGCAGCCCTCTCAACCTTTCTGATCGGTGGTCTTTGGTATTCGCCTGCCGTTTTTGGTAAACCGTGGATGCGGGAGAATGGATTTACCGAGGAAAGTTTAAAAGGGGGTAACATGGGTAAGATTTTTGGCCTGGCATTTTTTCTTGGTCTGATTGCTGCCGTGAATCTTGCGATGTTTCTTGGGCCTGAGAACCGGCCGGAAATGGGCGCATTGTGGGGATTTGCGGCCGGGTTCGGATGGGTCGCGACTTTTGTCGGAACACACTATCTTTTTGAAAGAAAATCCTTCACGTTGTTCCTCATCAATGCCGGTTACAGCGTGGTCGCCCTCACGGTCATGGGTGTGATCCTTGCTGCATGGAAGTAACGTCTGATTCAGCGTGAGGCCTGAATTTCTGCAGTGAATTGGTCAAAAAAAAATAGTAGCATTTTCGGTGAGGCTCGACTTTGTTTTCGCACATAGCTTAAGAACGCCTATGGAACCAAAGGAATCCCGCGTTGATGTAAAGTGTCGGGACTTGACATGCGGACCTTTTACTTCCTGACGACGCATCATAATAACAGCCGCGATATCCGTATTTCGCTATTTCCTTTTGCCAGGGATAGCCTATATTTGATCCTGTGAACCAACGGGAAATATTTCTTTCGGCATTCGGTGAGGTGCTGCTGTACATCATCGGGGGGATCCTGTTTATCCTGCTTTCGTTCTTTGTTTCGGGGTTGCTGCGGCCCGACCGTCCGAATTCTCAGAAACTGAGCACGTATGAAAGTGGCGAGGAGGCGATCAGTACAGCGTGGACCCAATTCAATATTCGTTTTTATATCATCGCCCTGATCTTTCTTCTTTTTGAGGTGGAGATCCTCTTTCTCTTTCCATGGGCCACCGTTTTTGCGAAAAAAGATCTCCTTGAGCAAACGAATGGAATGTGGGGCTGGTTTTCAGTGACGGAGGTGGTGGTCTTTATTGCCATACTTGCCTTGGGCCTGGCCTATGCGTGGGTCAACGGTCACCTGGACTGGATAAAGCCGGAGCCCACGCCGACGAAAATGAAATCACCCGTACCGCCGGAGCATTATCAGAACATCAACAACGCATACGCAAAAAGCAAACAGCCGAAATCCGACAACTGAATATGAAGGGATTTTTAGATCAGCGATTTGAGAACGGAGGATTTATCATCACAAAGCTGGAAGACCTGATGAATTGGGCCAGACTGTCTTCCATGTTTCCCATGACCTTTGGTATCGCCTGTTGCGCCATTGAGTTTATGAGCACGGGAACAAGTGTTTACGACATGGACAGGTTCGGTATGGCGCCGCGCGCAACGCCAAGGCAATCGGATGTGATGATTGTAGCGGGAACCGTCACGTTTAAAATGGCTGAGCGGATCAAAAGACTTTATGAGCAAATGGCGGAACCACGCTATGTGATCTCCATGGGCTCATGCTCGAACTGTGGCGGACCTTACTGGCAACATGGTTATCACGTGGTGAAGGGTGTCCAAAGGATCATTCCGGTAGATATCTATGTTCCCGGCTGTCCGCCCCGGCCGGAGGCCCTTATCGGCGGGTTTCTTAAACTGCAGGAAAAGATCCGGAAAGAAACCGTGGTGGGACCGAAGGCCATCGAGAGGCTCAACGGGAAAGTGTCGTCAGAAGTGTAAGTACAAAGGTATGCAGGATAATACGGACATGGCACCATTTGAAGACCTTGTAAAAATTGTCAGGGAGCATTGCAGCAATGGAGACATTGTTATCGAAGAAAAGATGACGCCCAAGGGTGTAAGAATTCCGGTACAGGATCTTAAGAACGTTTGTGTGAACCTTCACAGGAACCCTGCGGTTTTCTTCGACATGCTGTCCTGTATCTCGGCGGTTGACAATGGACCGGAGGCCGGCACACTGGAGCTGATCTACAATTTGTATTCCATTCCCTTTAACCATCATCTGGCGCTGAAGGTGATCGTTCCCCGTACCCAGGCTGAAGTAGATACGGTTGAGGATGTGTGGAAAACCGCCAACTGGCATGAACGCGAAGCTTACGATATGTTTGGCGTTACCTTTAAAGGTCATCCTGACCTGAGGAGAATTCTGCTCCCGGCAGACTGGGATGGACACCCCCTCCGAAAGGATTACCAGCAACAGGAATATTATCGCGGGGTAAAAGTGGATTGAAAATAACTGAGGAGAAATGACTGCGTAACCCATGTCAGCTGACAAGATCCAGTATCAATATAATCCGGAAGGATTGCTGCTATCAGAGCCCAATAAGTTCAGGGTAGAGGACCTGCGTTCCGAAGAGATGATCATCAATCTCGGTCCCCAGCATCCTTCGACGCATGGTGTGCTAAGGCTGGAGGTTTTGATGGATGGCGAAATCGTACGTGCGGTGATACCACATATCGGGTATCTCCACCGTTGTTTCGAAAAACATGCCGAGAAACTGCCGTACAACCAGATCATTCCCTTTGTTGACCGATTGGATTATGTGGCGGCGATGAACTGCGAGCATGTATATGCAATGGGTGTTGAACGTATGCTCGGCATCTCGGAACAGATCCCCAAACGCGTCGAATATGTACGGGTATTGATGGCAGAGCTGAACCGGATCGCCTCGCACTTTATCGCCATCGGTACATACGGGATGGATATCGGTGCATTCACACCATTCTTCTGGGTCATGCGCGATCGCGAACATATTCTCCGGTTGCTGGAGTGGGCGAGCGGCGCGCGGTTGCTGTACAATTACATGTGGATCGGCGGATTATTTTATGATCTCCCGGTAGGCTTTGAAGAACGCTGCCATGAATTCCTCAGGTACATTAAGCCTAAACTCGCCGAACTGGAGGCCATTCTCATCAACAATAAAATTTTTGTCGACCGCACGGCCAACGTCGGAGTGTTGCCGCTCGACCTTGCCATCAACTGTGGGGTTACCGGTCCAATGTTAAGAGGCTCGGGTTTGCGTTTCGACCTGAGAAGGGTAGATGGTTATTCCGTCTACCCGGAACTTGACTTTGAAATCCCGATAGGGAAGGGTCAAATGGGCGCATTGGGAGATTGCTGGGACCGCACGTGGGTGCGCATGCAGGAAATTTACGAAAGCGTAAAGATCGTCGAGCAGTGTCTCGCGAAACTGACGACGGATCATCGCCGTACGCGCGATTTTGATCCGCAGGCCCTGGTTCCCAAGAAGATCAGGCCGGCAGCGCAGGAATTTTATATTCGCGGGGAAACCCCGAAGGGCGAGTTGGGATTTTTCTTCCGCGCTGATGGAAGAAGTGAAATCCCCTTTCGCTGTAAGTGTCGCTCCTGTTCTTTTGTAAACCTTTCAGTGCTCCCGGAAATAGCAAAGGGTATACTCATTGCAGACCTGATAGCGATCATCGGAACCATTGATGTTGTGATGGGAGAGGTGGACAGGTGACCCATCTGCCGGTCTCATGAAATCTCTTCAAAAATTTTATCCGGATTCACTTCTTAACCAAATATACAATAATTTGAGGCGTCTTTGTTCCACGTAATGATGCGGATCCTCAACACGAAACAAATCAGGGAGCTGGATGCCTACACCATTCAGCATGAGCCGGTCGCCTCCATTGATCTGATGGAGCGTGCGTCGCGCGCATTTGTCGATTGGCTGATGGTCCGGATTGATCCTTCAAAAAAAATAGGCATTGTATGCGGCACCGGAAATAACGGCGGCGATGGACTTGCTATTGCCCGCATGCTGCATGAATGGGACTATAAGCTGAAGCTGTGGATCGTGCGGGGCGGGGCGGCGGAGTCTGAGGATTTCATCACGAATTATCAAAGATTGCCGGCGGGAATTCAAAAAAGGGAATTGAATACAGAAGAAGACCTTCTTTCCTTCAAGGACTGTGATATCCTCATAGACGCTATTTTCGGATCCGGTCTCTCGCGCCCTCCCAGCGGACTTTACGCCCGCGTCATCGACAGCATCAATCAATGCAAGGCTGTCCGCATCGCTGTTGATATTCCTTCGGGACTGATGGCGGATTCACCCTCTGCCGGTCCGATTGTAAAGGCGGACTACACAGTTTCGTTTCAGCTTCCGAAGCTCGCTTTCTTCTTGCCCGGCAATTACGCTTATACGGGTGAATGGGTGCTTGTGAACATTGGTCTCAGCAAAAGCTACATCAAGGAGGCGTCGACATCGTATTATTACACGCGGCTGAAAGACGTCGGCAAGATTCTGAAACCCCGGTCAAAATATGATCATAAGGGAACCTTTGGTCACGCGCTCCTCATCGCTGGCAGCTATGGCAAGATGGGGGCCGCCATTCTCGCTTCGCGCGCCGCGTTGCGTGCAGGCCTGGGGTTGCTAACCGTCCACGTGCCGAAGTGCGGATATGAGATCCTCCAGACATCCGTTCCTGAGGCCATGGCCGAGGTGGACAATGATCAGCAGATCTTTTCTGCGCCGGCGGACCTCGGTCGTTATACGACGATTGGTATCGGGCCCGGAATAGGACAGGATAAACGCACGCAAGCAGCCCTCGCAAAGACGCTCGAGACTTTCGGCAAACCTGTTGTGCTGGATGCAGATGCCCTGAACATACTCGGTGCCAATCGCCACCTGATGAATCTCGTACCACCGGGCAGTATTCTGACGCCGCATCCCAAGGAATTCGAAAGGCTGACCGGACCCTGGAGAAACGATTTTGAACGACTTGAAATGCAGAAGCAACTGGCGGTGTCTTTGAAGTCAATCATCGTATTGAAAGGCGCGCATACGGCGATCGCCAGCGAAAAAGGCCTGGTTTATTTCAATTCAACCGGTAACCCTGGCATGGCGACGGGTGGGACGGGGGATGTGCTGACAGGCATGCTGACCGGCCTTATGGCACAGAAATTTTCCCCTGTTAAAGCGGCTATTGCGGGCGTCTTCCTGCATGGTTTGGCGGGTGATCTGGGCGTGGAAAGCCGTGGAATGGACTCTTTAACCGCCTCCGATGTGGTCGATCATGTTCCGGGTGCCTTTCTGAAGGCCCGACGACAATAATATTTTAAAGATATTTAAACTTTTAAGGCTGTTTGTGCATCTAAGGGTAAAACCGGCATTTTTCCGGAACTTTGGATCGAAATTTGTCGTATAAGGGAATAATAAGTCTTCACAATATGCGTTTTCTCAGGTTGATTTTGACGGTTATCATGCTCTCTGCTTTTCAGCTGGGCATGGGGCAATCACAGCCGGAAAATCCGGTCCCTGTGACCCCGGAGATCAACCTTACCAAATCGGTACATTTATTCCCCAATCCAGCCACAGAATTCGTAGACGTCCAACTTGACCAGTTTCCGGCCCTGCATGTGAAGCTTACTGTTCATAATATCATCGGAAATGAGCTGCAGGTGGAAACGGAAGTTCTGGACGAAAATCTCATCCGCGTAAAAGTGAAGGAACTCGCTGCGGGTTATTATTTGCTGGCGGTCAAAGACGAGGACTCCAATTTCCGGGGGACTTATAAATTCCTTAAGCGTTAGCCGCGAGCGCTCTTAATTTAGCGCCGAAATTTCTCACTTCTTCTTCGGTCGTATCGAAAGAACACATCAGGCGGACTTCGTTCGTCCGCTCATTCCAGATGTAAAAAAAATGTTCTTCCTGCAGGGGCGCGATCAGCTTCGCAGGAAAAATCGCGAAGACACCATTTGCATCCACCGACTGCGTGATCCTGACGGAGGGAACCTGTTTCAGCTCCTGTTCCAATAATTTCGCCATCGTATTGGAATGCCTGGCATTTTCTTTCCATAGATCGTCGCTTAACAGTGCAGCAAACTGGGCTCCGATGAAGCGCATTTTTGAATGCAGCTGCATACTTTGTTTGCGGAAGTATTTGAGATAGCGCGCCAGCGCTTTGTTAAAGACGATGACTGCCTCTCCGAACATCATACCGTTCTTAGTGCCTCCGAAGGAGAGGATATCCACGCCTGCATCGCGTGTAAATGCTGCAAAAGATGCGTCCAGGCTGACGGCGGCATTCGCGATACGCGAGCCATCCATGTGAAAATACAGATCGTATTTCTTTGCGACTGCAGCGATCGATTTTAACTCACTGATGGTATACACAGTTCCATATTCCGTAGTCTGAGACAGTGAGATTACCTTAGCCTGGGGGTGGTGTTGATCGTCCAGGCGCTGGATCCGGCCCTCGATGGCTTCTGCTTTCATCTTGCCGTTCGGCGCAGGTACTGTTACGAGTTTACACCCGAGGAATTTTTCAGGAGCCGTCGATTCATCAACATTGATGTGTGCCAGTTCCGCACAAAGGATCGAGTGAAACGATTGCGTCAGGGCCTGCAGTCCGAGGACATTGGCCCCGGTGCCATTGTACACAAAGAAGACATCAATGTTGTCACCGAAGTACCCCTTGAATTTTTGTATGGCGGCGGCTGTGAATTCATCCGCACCATAGGAGGCCGCATGACCTGTATTGGCATGTGACAGCGCTTCCATGATCACAGGATGGACGCCGGAATAATTATCGCTGGCAAAAGTTTTTTTATGCATATAGAGGCCTTTGGCCGGAAAATTAATGGTAAGCAAATTAAAATTCCTATTTTGGTTGCACAATCTTTTTGGTTACTTAATCCTGCGCATGGTTAATATTCTTGTTCCGACAGATTTCTCACAGCTTTCCAAATTTGCTCTCAAGTACGCCATCAAAATTGCGAACACCCTCGATGGGAACATCACGGTACTGCATGTCATCACCATGACACGTGCGATCCGCATCTCGATGCGGGAGACCATCAGGTCTCAGGAGCACAACATGCTTGAGTCACCCGAGAAAGATCTGGAGAAGCTGATCAAAACGCTGTCAGAGCAGTATAAGACTTCAAACCCCATCAGATACGAGGTCGTACGGGGACGATATTTCCCTTCCACCTTATTGCGGGAAGCGCGCAGGCTGCGTTCAGGATTGGTGGTGATGGGGACTCGTGGCGCGACCGGGCTCACGAAAACGGTGCTGGGCAGCAACACCAATTCAGTGATCGAAGTGAGTCATGTTCCCGTGCTTGCCGTACCTGAAAAAGCGGAGTTCAAGGGTTTTCGCAACGTGGTCTATGCGTCAGACCTGCGCAATCTCGAAGAGGAACTGAAAATTCTCATCCGGTATATTGAAAAATTCGGATCGACGATCCACCTCATACACATTGTTCCTCCGGGCAAACAGGTCGATGTTATCGAAGCGAAAATCGACGCCGTATTGAAGAGTTTTCCTTACAGGAATATTGTGACATTGGTGCTGGTGGACCTCGATGTTGATTCAGCCATCGATCAGTATGTCGAAGTTTCGAAAGCGGATGTACTGGCCATGTTCACACATGAACCCAGCTTCTTCGAGAAAGTCTTCGACAGGAGCATGACGAGAAAGATGGCATTTCACAGTCGGATACCGTTGCTTGCCTTCAGGCAAGGCACGCGCGACCGGGGACTCTAGACGCCCCATCCGGTTCTAGAATTCAGCGTTACCAGGATACCGCGGGTAAGGGATCACATCCCGGATGTTTGTCATTCCTGTGACAAACAGAATGAGTCGCTCGAAGCCGAGGCCAAAACCGCTGTGGGGGGCCGATCCGAACTTACGCAGCTCGAGGTACCACCACAGATCTTTCTCGGGAAGTCCCAGCTCGTTTACGCGCTTCAACAGACGGTCATACCGCTCTTCGCGCTGTGAGCCGCCGATGATCTCGCCGATACCCGGGAAAAGCACATCCATGGCCGCAACTGTTTTTCCATCGTCGTTCTGCCGCATGTAAAATGATTTGATGGCAGCCGGATAATTGTACAGCACGACCGGTTTCTTGAAGTGTTTCTCAACAAGGTACCGCTCATGTTCTGACTGAAGGTCTACACCCCACTGGTCGATGAGGAACTGGAATTTCTTCTTCTTGTTCGGCGTGGAGGCCCTGAGGATTTCAATGGCCTCGGTATAACTTAGCCGCTGGAAATCATTTTCCGCGACAAATTTCAGACGGTCGATCAATCCAAGTTCGCTCCTTTGTTCCTGGGGTTTGGACTGTTCTTCTTCCTGCGCGCGCTTGTTCAGAAATGCGAGGTCTTCGCTGCAATGCTCGAGCGCGTAACGGACGAGGTATTGGAGAAACTCCTGGGCCAGCTGCATGTTATCCTGGATATCATAGAATGCCATCTCGGGCTCGATCATCCAGAACTCCGCAAGGTGCCGGGTGGTGTTTGAATTTTCTGCGCGGAAGGTTGGTCCGAACGTGTAGATGTCACCCAGCGCAAGGGCATATGTTTCACCTTCCAGCTGTCCGGAGACGGTGAGATTTGTATCGCGACCGAAGAAGTCTTCCTTGAAATTAATTTTACCCTGTTCATCCCGCGGTGGGTTCTCAGGGTTGAGCGTGGTGACACGAAACATCGCTCCGGCACCCTCGGCGTCGGAACCTGTAATGATGGGTGTGTGGATATAAAAGAATCCGCGGTCATTGAAAAACTTATGCACGGCAAATGCCATCGCGTGCCTTACCCGCATGACGGCTCCAAAGGTATTTGTGCGCGGGCGCAGGTGCGCGATCTCGCGCAGAAATTCCAGCGAGTGCTTTTTAGGCTGAAGTGGAAATTTCTCCGGATCACTGTCTCCCAGCACCTCGAGACTCGTAACCTTCACTTCAACGGGTTGACCCTTTGCGGGGGAAGGAATCAGTTTGCCCTTTACAGAAAGGCAGGCTCCCGTAGTGATGCGCTTTAAAATATTCTCGGGTGTATTGCTGAAATCAACAACTGCCTGAATATTCTGGATGGTGGACCCATCATTGATGGCAATAAATTGATTGTTTCTGAAAGTTCTTACCCAGCCCTGAACCGTTACTTCCTGATTTTCAGGGGCGGTGTTCAAGAGATCCTTTATCTTAATACGTTCCATGGGAATATTTTTAACTGCCGGTTACAACCCGTACACCGGAAGGTTCGCAAAAAACGAAAAAACTTGCGGAATTTCATAACCGGCAGGCCTTTCGTCAGCGAATAGTGGTCGACTTCTTCAATGGTTTAAACATATTTGATAAATGTTTGTTTGTCCTGTGGTTTGGCGGAGTCTGGCGGGCCCGGAAGGATGAGCGCCTCATCGGGTGGCAGAGCCCTTTTGAGCAGGTCACTGGGTATAGTTGAGCAATTTCATTATTTTGATGACGCCCGCGCACGGGCGGAGTACTTTTCAGACAGGGTTTCAGAACTGGCCTGATTTGATAACTTTGTGACTGTATTTAACAGTAGTATTTAAATCGACGATGCAAAAACTGGGTTTAAGCCAATCCTTACAACAAAAGCTGTCCCCGCAGCAGATACAGTTCATTAAGCTGTTGCAGGTGCCTACGGCCGAATTGGAAAGCAGGATTGAGGAAGAATTGGAGAGTAATCCAGCCCTGGAGGAGGGGGAGGAGAAGGACGTTCAGGAAGATTCCAATACCGAAGAGGAATTGCCCGAACCTGCTTCCAGTGAAGAGGAAGTCGATATCAAGGACTATCTCCAGGATGACGATTACAGTGGTTACAAAATGCAGGGTGACGGCGACGATGAAGAAGATCGCGATATGCCGATCCCCATGTCCACATCCCTGCACGAGGCTTTGATGAACCAGTTGGATTTTCTCGGACTGGATGAAAAGGAATATACAATCGGAAAACAACTGGTAGGAAGTATCGAGACAGACGGGTATATCCGCCGCGATCTGGAGGCCATCGTGAACGACCTGGCTTTTTCTCAGGGTATTGAAACCAGTGTGGAGGAGGTTGAACGGATCCTCAAAAAGATCCAGACTTTCGACCCGCCCGGCATTGCCGCCCGCGACCTTCAGGAGTGTTTACTCCTGCAACTGGACCGCATGGATAACGGGCATAACATTGATGTGGCTGTCGCCAAGAAGATCCTCACCGAATGCTACGATGAATTTACGAAGAAGCATTATCCGAAGATCCAGAAAAAACTGGAAACGGAAGATGAAGATTTCATCAAGGATGCGATCGAACTGATCGTTAAGTTGAATCCGAAACCCGGAGGAGGCACCAGCGCTTCTATGGTGAAGAATCAGTACATCATCCCTGATTTCATTCTTACCAACAACAACGGGAAACTCGAACTTGCACTCAACAGCCGGAATGCTCCGGAGTTACGGATCAGCAGATCGTACACCGAGATGTTCAAGGCGTATGACAAGAGCAATAAAAGGGATAAGAAACTGAAGGAGGCTGTTACTTTTGTCAAGCAAAAGCTCGATGCGGCAAAATGGTTCATCGATGCGATCAAGCAGCGCCAGCAAACCTTGCTCCGTACGATGCGCGCCATTGTGGATTTTCAATACGATTTCTTTCTCGAGGGCGATGAAACAAAGCTGAAGCCCATGATCCTGAAAGACATTGCTTCGATGATCAGTATGGACATCTCTACGGTTTCGAGGGTGGCGAGCAGCAAGGCTGTACAAACCGATTTTGGAATATTTCCCTTAAAATATTTTTTCTCCGAGGGTATCTCCACGGACTCCGGTGAGGAGGTCAGCAGCCGGGAGGTCAAGCAGATCATCAAAGACATCATCGAAAGTGAAGATAAAAATAAACCTTTCTCTGACGACAAGCTGGAAAAGATCCTTAACGAGAAAGGTTATAATATCGCCCGGCGTACCGTAGCCAAATACCGGGAACAGCTCAATATCCCGGTGGCGCGGTTGCGTAAGGAGATATAGCCATATGTGGGCGCGTGTTGTTTCCGTAGTCTTCCACCCGTTGTTCATGCCAACGTATCTTTTTTCTTTGCTGGCCCTGGCGCTGCCGAATTTGCTGGAACCGATCGTCCCGGAGCTGCAACCCAAGTTCCTGATGTTCATATTCCTTGTCACCGCGGTGCTTCCTTTCCTGAATGTGGGCATATTCAAGACATTCAGAACGATCAAAAGTTTCGCCATGCTGGATAGAAGGGAGCGTTTACTGCCATTTGTCTTCATCTCAGCGATCTATGTGGCTGTAACGTATCTGTTCCACAGCCATGCGCGGATGAATCTCAACGATAATTTCCTGAAGTTCATGGTGATCATTGACCTGCTGGTGATCATTTCAACCATTGCGACATTTTTCTTCAAGGTCAGTGTTCACAGTGTCGCGGCGTGGGGCCTGATCGGCATACTGGTGCCGCTGAACAAGATCACCGAAGTGAACTCCATCTTTTATCCGACACTGGCGGTGATCGTGCTGGCAGGCGTGATTATGTCTGCGCGTCTGAAGACCGGCGCCCACACTTCGCGCGAAGTGATGTGGGGATCCGTGCTGGGACTGGCCACGGGAGTGACCGGGATGATACTGTTGTTTTAAATATCAGTTGTTATGGGCACGTATAAATTTCTGTTGTTCAGTATCTCCAACGGTACGGCTACAATATCTCTAAACCGTCCTGAAGTTTACAATGCGCTGAATGACGAGCTCACGTTCGAATTGCAGGATGCTTTCAAATCCGTCGCGAAAGACGAGACAGTCCGTGCGGTGGTCCTCACCGGTGAAGGCAAAGGGTTTTGCGCGGGTCAGGACCTGAAAGCTTCGGCAGCGTCTGGAAACCGTTCCTTTATGGATTCGCTGCACAAAAGGTACAATCCTATCATCCGGGCTATGCGCAGTCTGCACAAGCCTGTCATCTGCAGATTGAACGGTGTCGCCGCAGGCGCTGGCTGTTCCCTGGCACTCGCATGCGATATGATCATTGCATCAGAGGAGGCTACCCTTATTGAAGTGTTTATTAACATTGGACTTGTGCCGGATTCGGGTTCGACATTTTTCCTGCCCCGGCTTGTGGGTATGGCAAAGGCCTTTGAACTGTGCACCATGGGATCGAAGGTCGGGGCCGCTGAAGCAGTTTCATTGGGATTGATCAACAAAGCCGTGCCTCCTGATCAGCTGGACCAGGCTGTGAAAGAATACGCAGATTACTTTGCGAATGCCCCTACTAAAGCCGTCGGCATGATCAAGAAGATGTTGCAGAAATCCGCGCATGCAACGCTGGATGAGATGCTGGATTATGAGGCCTACTGCCAGGAGATTGCCGGCGCTTCCAACGACTACAAGGAAGGCGTGGCTGCATTTCTGGAAAAAAGAAAAGCAAGGTTCACGGGCAAGTGATGAGCGGACCTCACGGCGCGCTTGCCGTCGCAGGTTAACAATTTGAGACACGGACCGATAGACGTCTTATGTTCCGGGTCTTGCCGCGCGGGACTTTCCGGGGCAAAAAAAAACGTCCTGTTCTGACAGGACGTTTCTGGCTTTGCCAAGTTCAGGTCAACTATTTGTTCGTATAGCTGTTTTCCTTGCCCTTGCTCCCGGCCCCGGGAATGGGTGACGAATTCTGTGCGCTGGTTGATCCCGAAGGATTGTTCATACCGGAAACACCGGAGGTCTGACTCACCCGGATCCGGTTTTCGACATTTTTGACGCCGGATACCGACTCCGCAAGATCTTCCGCCCTTCTCTTGGTGCTGCGATGATCAACGGTACCGGTAAGCGTAACTTCGCCATTGGTAACGGTTACATCGATATCGGATGCGTCTACGAACGGATCATCGCTCAATCTGTCATTGATGTCCTCCTTGATCCGATCGTCTGAACGGGAATAGTTGCGGGGACCTTTGCCACGATACGCGCCCCTGAGATTCCGGTCACGCTCTCTTCTTCTTTCGGCATCCTCGTCACCGAACCACGACGACACTTCGTCTGTGGTGCGATCCCACCATGAACGTTCTTCGGAGTCGCCGGAGCCGTAGTCTCTGTTACGACCTCTTCCGTAGTCCCGCTGCTCTCCATAATCAGAGCGACCATAACCGGGCCTTCCGTAATTGCTGCCATAGGAAAAACCTCCATGACCGCCTCCATAGTATTGTCCCTGATCGAATCTGCCACGGTCGCCATACCGGTCGTAGTTTGCGCCGCCGATCCGGTTCTCCTTGTTCTCGTAATCTCTTCGGCTACTTCCCATATTTTCCCTGTCATAAAGATTACGGGATCCGCTCTTCGAGGAATAGTCGCCGCCAAAATCTGAATATGCGGAGCTGATACCACGATTCACGTCACCATAATTATGATCGCTGCCCTGCCGTTGGTAATTCCGTTGATTGTCGAAGTCACCTTCCCGGCGGGTTGTCATTTGACGCTCATAGCGGCTTTGCCATCCACCTTCGCCAGAACTCAGGTCTGAATGCCGGTTTTGGTCCCGGTATCCGCGATTTTCGTTGATGGAATAATTAGGCTCGTCTTCATAATTCTTCTGCTGACGGCTCCGATCTTCGTTCCAGTCCTGCTGCTGCCTGTAAGTGTCTTGCCAATTACGATTTTTATCTGCCATAATTTTGTAGTTTAAATTATTCAATGGATCCATTGAAATAATAAACCGGAACAAAATTGTGCCTTTCACAGAGAGAAGAACAGACGGGCAGATGTAGCATTCATTACACGCAGACATGACGTCGACGGTGCGCGAATGGTCGCTGTCACGCTGGCAGCGCCAGCTGCACGCAGGCATGCAACCAACCGGCAATGATGCATTTATTCCAATCCGATCATCATGAACGCACCCCAGTAGATGGGTTCGGAATATTCCACGCGCAATTCTTTTTTGGCGTCGATGAAACTCTGGCGGAGATTTTTGGAATTCAGCCACTTCTGATAAAACTTCAGCATCAGCTTTTGCGTTGCTTCATCATCCACCTTGAACATACTCATGATAAGAACTTTTGCGCCTGCCACAAGGAACGCGCGTTGTAATCCATAAACTCCTTCGCCGGCTTCAAGATCTCCCAGGCCGGTTTCGCAGGCGCTGAGTACGACAAGGTCGGTCTTGTCAAGATTGAGACTCATCGCTTCATAGGCCGTGAGGATACCGCTTTCCATGT
The DNA here is from genome assembly GCA_049791675.1 of Chryseosolibacter sp. Lineage (GTDB taxonomy): Bacteria > Bacteroidota > Bacteroidia > Cytophagales > Cyclobacteriaceae > Chryseosolibacter. Next base: position 8,368 of record JBARAD010000352.1, on the reverse strand, counting down.
TGTAGTTGTAATCGGTCTTGTCGAGAAGATCGCCTGCACCTTTCAGCAGAAGTCCGGTGCGCATCAGGGGATTTTGTGTCAGCATCCTTTCTCCTCCTTCAATTTGTTTTGCAAGGGTCATTTCTGCCGTCGGTCTGTAAAGACCGTGTGTTGCGATGTGGAATATCCTGGGGCTGTTCAGCTCCTTGATCTTTTCCTCTGCCGCGGATGCTTCAAGATATTCACTGGTATTCCAGCCCTTCTGACTCAGGATGAATTGCAGTTGATTTACCTCTTTTTCAGTGCCGGGCAGCGGCGTTATGTTCCTGTTGTCGGCGCTCGCCGTAAGATAAAACTGGGGGTTGCCGAACATGGATGCTGTATTGTCATTGGCAACCGCCCTGGACTTCACTTTGCGCAAATAGATATCCTTGGTGTTACTCACCAGGATAATATTGGCGTTGTCGATCACATAACGGCCGTCGGGTGTCGGAATGGCTTCAAGGTTTATCTGATTGTAAATTCCGTCGGCAGACAGGTAGACCGTTGATGTCTGGCCGATTTCATCGACGATAGGTTTCCAGAAGACGCCATAGCTTATCTGGTCAGGGATCTTTCCGGTAATGGAATTACGGTAGTATTTGAAGAACCGTGTTTCCATGTTCTTGCCATCTTTTATCATGATGGCCCTGGGTTTTGCAAGATCGCTTGTCAGGTATAATGCAGCGTAGACCACTGAATCGGTAAAGTTATGATCGAAATAACGATACCGCACCATCTCAATAGCCACCTCATTGGGCTGAAGCGATTTCTTCACATCTTCGAATACAATGCGTTTCGTTTCAAAGTTTTGTCCGAATAATTCGGACTTCTGGCTGAGTTCTTTTTCCAGGCGTTCCACTTCCTGCGTGAGCGCTGCCGGGTCAATTTCATTTTCCGTCAGCTGCGCAGGACTCATCGATAAGGCCAGGGTGAGCATTTCTTTTTTCTGCACCCAGTTATTGTATTGGGCTTTCAGCTGTTCATCCGTACTGCTCATGATCCGCTCGCGGATTTTTATGGACGAACTGAGGAGCAGGGCTTTTGTCATGAGATGCGCATTGTACACTTTTCCCGTGAGGTCTCTGAAATCCTCCATGTTGCTGAAAGCAAGCGTATTGTAAAATTCAAAGTCTCCTTTAATCGTATTCCAGTATTTGGCTTTCTCGCGTTCGCTCAGGGCAGGGAAATACTCCTTGATGAACTGTTCATAGTTTGTAAGTGATTGTTCGATCAGGCGTTTTGCCCGCTTGAAATCCTGCTGCATGTAATAGACCTTGCTCAGCTTGCTCAGTACCTTTACATACTCGGGATGGTTGATGCTGAAGAATTTTTCGTAGAGGTCTTTTGACTTGTTATAGAACTCTTCGGCTTTGCCGTAATTTTTCAACTGGTAATACACATCGCCCGTAAGGGTGTAGATGCTTGCTGCATTGATATTGTTTTTTGTTCCGGTCTTCACACGCCAGATATTTTCCGCAACCGTGAGGGAGTTGAACGCGATATCATATTTCTTTTCCGATATATACAGTACGGCGACATTCTTAAGGATCTCGGCATACTGTGGATTGTCTTTTCCAAGTTTTTCCGCCATGATATCACGCGCTTCCAGCATCAGTTTTTCGACTGATTTCTTGTTGTCTCCGTTGTGAAACTTGATCAGCGCATACTGGGAAAGTGATTTTGCGACTTCAATGTGGCTCCTGCCGAACTGGTTTTCCTGGCTGGTGATGGCTTTCGCGATGTTTTCTTCTGCTTTGTCGAAATCTCCGAGCGTATAATTGATGTCACCGAGAAGTTTCTGTGTCGGAGCGGTCTTCGTGGATTTGTCGCCATAGATCTTGATGGCGAGTTCGTTCGCGCGGCGGGCGATGCGGTCGGCTGCCGTGTAATCACCTTTGGCCAGCATGATCCTGCCTTTGTTGACCAGCGGATCGATCAGGCGCAACGAAGCGCTTCCGAACAATTCCTCGTATTCGAGGATGAGGTTGTCAAGCAGGTTTTCTGTTTGCGCGTATTTTCCCAACTGGATGAATAGCGTTGAAAGTTCCCTGGCGGTGGACAATTCATCTCCCATGGGAACTTCTGATTTTGCGATGATCTTGTGCGTGCGGGCAAGCATGGCTTCAGCTTCGTCGAAGAGGCCCTTGATCCCGTACAGCCGGGCCTGCGTCTCCAGCGCGCTGATATAGGCAGGGCCATATTCTGCATATTCGCGGTTGTGCTTTAAATCGATTACCTCGATGGCCTTTTGAATATTCGTTTCAGCCTGATCGTATTCCCCAAGCTTTAGCTGCAGTTGGGCGATGTTCGTCAATCCCATGCCGAACAGAATGTCCGTGTCACTGAACTTGAAGTTGATGGCATCGCGCGCTTCTTTCAATGTTTTGGAGGCGAGCTGGTATTCGTCGGTCATTTCATACCACTGCGCCACATGGTTCAGGATGTTGAAAAGATCTTTGTGCTGTTCTCCAATTTCTTTCGCAACAAGGTTGTAGTAACTCTCCTGGTAGATCTTGCCGGCTTCATCGATCTTGTTGGTATAGTCGAGATAAAAATTCGCGAGTGCGATTTTGGAAAGGTGATATTCCGGAGACTCTTCTCCGCATAGCGATTTCTTTATCTCAGCCAATTGATTGAGGTAGGTTTCAGCGTTTGCATACCGCTGTTCCGTAACGGCTACCTGGTATAGAAATTCAAGGATGCGGACACGTGTCCTGAAATGTTTTGGCAGTGTCTCTGAAGTAAGAACCGACACTGCTTCATTTTCCAGGTTCTTTGTTTTGTCACGCGACAATTTTGAATTGAATTCTACTGCACGGAGGTTCACGCGATGTACACTGGATTTAGGATAATATTTTTCAATCATCTTCTCGTATTCCAGCTTGGTATTGAGGTAACGGGGGCGATTGCCTTTTTCCAGGAGATAACCAATGTAACTCAGATAGATATCGTGGGCAAGCGCGTTTGTCGGCGCGGTCTTTCTTTTCAGGTCGTTCAGGATTTTGTCATACTCGAGGTCGATCTTCATTCCATTTTCCTCAAATGCTTTTGCACGAACGTAGCGTGCTTTTACTTCCGCGAGACTTGTCTCTCCTAAAAACCGCCTTTTATCACGCAGCCATCCCTCGAGTTCCTGAAAGATTGCATCCATATCAGTATTCTCTGCGCTCGCGCCGGTAACAGAGATCCTGCCTTTTTTCGCGTAGGCCATTCCTACCAGTGTCCTGAATTGTGCATACTCATTGTGCCGAACGACAATTTCTGGTTCTTCGAGGCGGTTGGTTTTGATCTGCCCGTTGTCAACAACGGTTTCCTTGTCCACCGCCCTGGCGGTGAAATATTTTTCGACGGAGGTAAGTAATTCCAGCGCCTCGTTTGCGAAACCCTGGCCGATCAACGCTTCTGCCTTCAGCAGCGCAATTCTTCCTTTGAGCACTTCGTTCAGCTGATCGGTTTTTAGCAACAACGTCTCCGCCTGCCCGGCGTACTCCCGCGCAACACGGAAGTTACCATACTCATTGTAGACCTCCGAAATATCCAGGAGCGTATTGGCATAGCTCGTACTGGTTTCGCCATATACTGCTTTGCTGGTTGCCAATGCATTCGACAGGCTGCTTTCCAGTCCATCGATAACACCGATGGCTAAGTTCATCCTGGCTTCGCGGATATGGAAGGCCAGCACGTAATTGTTCTGGGCCGAAATCTTTAAAGCGCCACCTTTAAACTTGTTCAATGCCTTCAGTGCTTTGCTGAAGTTTCCCGCCTTGTAGTATCCATCGGCTTTCTTGAGTGATTTGTCAAGCTTTTTGTTTTGCGCAAGGCCGGTTTGGAAGAGGAATAGACAGCATAGAACCGCGAGGGGGTACAATCGGGTGGTCTTCATGGCAAGGAGGTTTATGGATATCAAATTTAAAAAATAACCGGGTATTTCACGCTTCGGCGGGGCTTATGTTTGGCGGGCGAAATGAGGGGCAATTTCAGGACATACAAAGGAAAGATCACAATCGGAGCTGCGTTTCCGGGCCTCAAATGGCTTTTTCATTTGACGGGGGTCTGACACAACATGTCACCAATACTTAGTAAACTTGTTGCTTAATTCTTTCGCCTTGACAAAAACCTTCTCCATATACAGAAGTTCAGCCGGAAGTGGCAAGACCCGGACGCTCGCAAAAGCATACCTGCGTCTTGCCCTGAAGTACCGCAATGACTATTTCAAACATATTCTGGCGGTCACCTTCACGAACAAGGCATCCCAGGAGATGAAGGACAGGATCCTCAAGTATCTGGATGATTTTGCACAGGGTCGCCCCAGTGAACTTGCCGCGGAGTTACAACTGGAACTGGCAATGGACAGCCAGACCTTTCAGCAGCACAGCCAGGAAACACAATCGCTGCTCTTGCATCAATACGACAGTTTTGCCATCAGCACCATTGATGCGTTCTTTCAGAAAGTCATCCGGTCTTTTATCCGTGAAGCGGGAATCACAGGCGATTATCGTCTGGAAGTTGACCAGGACGCTGTGCTGGAAGAAGTGATCGACAACCTCATCGACGAACTTGGTGATAATAAAGAACTCACGGATTGGGTCGTCGATTTTGCAAAAGAAAACCTTGAGAATGAAAGATCATGGGATGTGCGTTACAACCTGATTGATTTTGCAAGGGAAATATTCAGGGAAGAATTCAAGGGCATTGAGGATGTTGTCAATAAAACAACAAGTGAAAAGGATTTTTTCAAAAGACTGAGGGATAAGTTGTGGTCCGTTAGAAATGCATTCCTGAATGAGATCAACCAACCTGCCCGCCATTGCATTCAATTGATAGAATCGAAAGGCTGGAAAGCCGAGGATTTCAAGTACGGGAAAACGTCAGGGCTTCTGACCTTCCTTGGCGCGAATGCCTCGGCGAAGAATCTTGGGAAATGCAAGATACCGGGTGAAAGGATTAAAAATGATTTCGTCGTCCCCGAAAACTGGCCGAATAAAAAGGTTTCGCATGCGCATGAGATCATGGCACTGGCGCGCCAGGAGCTGGTGCCCTGCCTGGAAAAGATACTCGTTGCCTTTGAGCTACAATATAAACAGGCATTAAGCGCGGAAGTAGCCTTGCAAAACATGTACGTATTCGGGCTCATTACCGATATCTCCCGTAAACTCAGGGAATACAAGGATGAAAATAATCTGATGCTGCTCGCAGATGCGCCCAAATTCTTGAACGGCGTGATCCGCGATAGCGATACGCCCTTCATTTATGAGAAGGTTGGCTCGTTTTACAGGAATTATCTCATTGACGAATTTCAGGATACGTCAGGCTTGCAGTGGCAGAATTTTCAGCCACTGATCGTGAACAGCCTCGACCAGGGGTATCCGAGCCTGGTCGTTGGCGATGTCAAACAAGCGATCTACCGATGGCGCGGGGGAGACCTGAGCCTGTTACAGGAACAGATTATTGGCCTCATTGGGAAAGACCGCGTTGATATCCGCGAGCTCGATAATAATTATCGCAGTGCCACCCGGATTGTCGAGTTTAACAACTCCGTTTTTAAAAGTGCCTCCCGGTTGCTGATCCCCGGTATCGGCGCATCACTTTCCAGCCTGGCTTATGAGGACGTCGAGCAAAAAGTATCAAAAAAGGAAGAAGGGTTTGTAGCGGTACAATTTATCGCCGAATACTCCTCTGGGAACGACGGCGAAGGGCCCTCATCAAATCAATCATGGAAAGAAATCGCGCTTGATCAGATTCCGCTTACCATGGAGAAACTTCAGGAGAACGGCGCGGCCCTGAAAGACATCGCCATCCTGGTGAGAAAGAATGACGAAGGGCAGAAGATTGCGAACTTCCTGCTTCAATACAAAAACTCTTCAAAGGCCAAAGCTGGTTGTTCTTATGACGTGGTTTCCAATGAGTCTTTGCGGATCGACGGTGCTGCGACGGTAAATCTTTTGTTGGGCGCCATGCGTTATCTGCTGAATAACGATGACGCCATCGCCCGGGCCCAGCTTGGATATGAATTCGCCCGTTTGCATGAACCCAGCCGCGAACTTTCTGAAGTTTTCGCGGTCAGCAACCAGGCGATCTTTGAAAATAATCTTCCGGCAGCTTTTACAAAGGGAAAGGGCGCTTTGAAAAAGCTTCCGCTGATAGAACTGACGGAAACGCTGATCGATATTTTTCAATTGGGGAAAGTTAATGGCGAGCTCGTTTATATTCAGACATTTCAGGACCTGGTGCTGGAATTCAACAGTCGTGAGCGCAATGATCTCGGCGCCTTCCTTGAATGGTGGGAAGCAAACAAACAGAAAAAAAGCATTCAGATTTCAGGTGAAGTCAACGCTGCCCAGATACTGACCATTCATAAATCGAAGGGTCTTCAATTCAGGTATGTGATCATACCTTTCTGTGCCTGGTCCCTTGATCATGAACAATGGCAGGCGCCAAACCTGTGGGTACGATCCGACGAAGGACCTTTCAGGGATGCGGGCTATCTTCCGGTCAAGTATTCGAAGAATCTGGAAGACACATTCTTTTCTGAATTCTATGCCGAAGAAAAGACAAAAATATATCTCGACAACCTTAACCTGCTTTACGTGGCATTGACCCGCGCTGAGGTGGGGCTGGTGGTTTTTGCTCCGGCCATTGAAACGCGGGGGGCCAAGGGCTCGATTGCAGGGTTGTTACATGACAGTATTCAGTCTGAAGATGGGCTGCGCAGCGGATGGAACACGGAGACACTCAGCTGGAGGTCAGGAACCTGGGAGACTTCATCATCAGGAGGAAAAAAGGAACATGGTGCCTTGCAGTTAACAGAATACCTGGCTTCGCCGTGGAGAGACAAGCTGGTCATCCGCCAGTCGGGCGCATCGTGGTTTCAAGAGTCAGCGGATGCGCAGCGTGAGAAAATGAGTTATGGCGTTTATATGCATGCCGTACTGTCGCGCATGCACTACGGAGATGAGGTTGAGTCAATGTTGTCGAAGATCGTACAGGAAGGATTGATCACAGCCTCTGAAAAGGCGCCGCTTGAACTTCAGCTGATGGAACTGCTAAAGAACCCGAAGATTGCAGGTTGGTTCACCCGCGACTGGGAGGTACGGACTGAAGTGCCTATCATGTTGCCCGGCGGAGAGGAGAACAGGATTGATCGACTTTTGGTGAAAGACAGAAAAGCTGTTGTCGTCGACTTTAAGACCGGAAGCCGCAAAAAGGCGGATGAGAAGCAGGTCTTGCAATACATGGATATTCTGAGACAAATGAATTTTCCGGAAGTAGAGGGCTTTCTTCTGTATCTGGGAGAAACGGCCATCGTTGAAGTAAAATCGCCGTCAAGGCTTAAGTTGGTACAAAAAGCAAAGGATCGCGACCAGTTGGACCTTGGATTTTAGGGATCAGGAAGGCGCGTAGATAAATAACTAAAAAGATCAGGATGAAAACCTTCCTTGAGGAAGTTGCGGAAAAAGTTTATAAGGGATATCCCCGGCTGGAGGATGTGACCGTCGTGTTTCCGAACCGGCGTGCGACGTTATTTTTCAGAAAACACCTGAGTGGTTTTTTGACAAAGCCTGCATTTGCTCCCAAAGTTGTTACCATTGAAGAATTCATTGCAGGTTTCTCGGCTTCGCAGGTCCCGGAGAGACTGGTCCTCATATCCGTTCTGTTCAACGCCTATAAGAAGGTCATGCATGCATCTGGCAACAGCGACGGTGACAAACTTGCTTACCTCGAACATTTTTATTTCTGGGGTGATATGCTGCTGCGCGATTTCGAGGAGGTGGATAAATACATGGTTCCTGCCGCGCAGCTGTTCAAGGATCTCAGTCATCAGAAAGAACTGGATGCAAGCTTTGATTTTCTAACGGAAGAGCAGCAACAATTCCTGATGGATTTCTGGGGCCATTTCGAGGTCAACCAATCCGCGAACAAACTGAGATTTCTTCATATCTGGAGAAGATTGATTGAAGTATATGATCAGTTTAAGAGTGACCTGAACGATAAAGGATTCGCGTATGAGGGAATGCTGCAACGCCATGTCGCAGAGCAATTCTTGTCCGGGCAGGTGCCGGACATGAAAAAACCGGAACAGGTTGTTTTTGCCGGATTCAATGCCCTGACCACGGCAGAGGAAAAGGTCATCTCCTTCTTTGTTGACCGGTATCAGGCGAAAGTGTATTGGGATGTGGATGCCTATTATGTGCATAACGTCAGGCAGGAGGCGGGGAGATTTTTCAGGCAGTATCAGGAAGATCCAGTTTTGGCAAAGACATTTTCTCAGGATATCCCGGCTCATTTCCAGGAGAAAATCCTGGCGGGCAAGGAAGTTCAGCTTTATGGCGCCGCGCAACCGGTGGGC
>JBARAD010000351.1:0-2169 GCA_049791675.1 Chryseosolibacter sp. | reverse complement strand
CATTGAATAAGTGGGCAGTCGTCGCTGGGATTCGAACGAAGGGGTGGTGTAAGCTCCCCCGAAAATAGGACAGTTTAGGATTAGACCGAAAGTCTTTAACTTTAAACTGTTAACTATGAAAAAGAAGCGATTTACCGAAACACAGATTTTCAGCATTCTCAAGGAATTTGATGCTGGAAAAAACATTCAGGACATTTCCAGGGAGCACGGAGTATCTAAAGCGACCATTTATAACTGGAAAGCAAAGTATGGCGGCATGGAGATGAACGAGCTCAAAAAGTTCAAAGAACTTGAAGAGGAGAACCGCAAGCTGAAACAGATGTATACAGATCTGGCTTTGGACAACAAAATGCTAAAGGATCTTCTGGGAAAAAAGTTCTGAGGCCCGCTGAGAAACGGACGCGCGTTGATTATCTCCGCCAAACCTATGAGGTTAGTATCAGTAGGGCCTGTAAAGTTGTAAATCTATCCAGGTCCATGTATTCATATCGAAGCCAACGTGATGACAAGGCTCTGATCGAAAAGCTCCAGGGCCTCTCTGAGAAAAGACCAACCGATGGCTTTTGGAAAATGTATTTTCGGATCCGTAGAGAAGGATTGGGCTGGAATCATAAACGGATTCACCGAGTGTATAAACTTCTGAAGTTGAACATGAAGCGTAAAGGAAAAAGACGGCTTCCTGCCCGAATCCTGCAGCCTCTTGAAGCAGTTAATGCAATCAATGTGAGTTGGTCAATGGATTTTATGAGTGATGCGCTGCAGTCAGGACGAAAGCTGAGAACCTTCAACTTGATTGATGATTTTAATCGCGAGGCCTTGGCAATCGAAATTGACACCTCACTGCCAGCTGAACGAGTGATACGCGTACTGGACCAAGTAGTAAAATGGAGGGGTAAACCTAAACGCATACGTGTCGACAATGGGCCTGAATTCATTTCTGCGAAGTTGGGACTATGGTGTGAGGAAAGAGGAATACAACTGCAATTTATCCAGCCTGGCAAACCCACACAGAACGCATACATAGAACGTTTCAACGGAAGCTTCCGGAAGGATATTCTTGATGCCTATCTATTTGAAAACCTCCATCAAGTAAGAATGCTAACAGAGGAATGGATGATGGATTACAATCATGAACGTCCTCATGATGCGTTAGGTGGGCGCAGTCCTGCGGACATGCTGGCCATGGATTTATGGAAAACTCGAAACGAGTTTCCCACAAACCCACAGCCGGATACAACGATGATTACAAATGAAATTGTTTAATTTGAGCTTGTCCTAAAAAGGGGGAGCCTACACTTTTTCATTAACAACATTGCATAGTTGTAGTTAATGTCCTTGTCCCCTGGTATATTGTTAAGTGTTTCATTTAAAACAGAGAGTGCCTTATCAATTTCGTCATTTGATTCATAGATATTTGATAAGCGAGTTGCTATAAATGGACTTGACTTGTTAACCTCATGAGCCTTTATCAACAAAGTAAGCGCTTCTGGCGTATTATTAACTATTTGATTAAAACTTGCTTCAACTTCGAGGATAAACTCATGTAAAGCGAAAGCTTGTTTTGCATCCCTGAGTCTACGTTCAATATCTTTAATAATCCTCTCAATTGTCGGGTTGTCGCCTGAGATTAAGGCCATTTCTAGTTTAGAATTTAAACTCTTAAGGATTGTATGAAATGGGAAAGGGCTAGGGCCGAAGTCCTTTAAAAGCTTATCACATAATTTTATTGCTCTATCCAAAAAACCATTTTTTTCTAAGTTGTTTCTAGAGTTTTCGGCCTTTCTAAATTCTATCTCGGCAAATGTGTGTAGTATAATCGGATCGGCACCTTTCATCAGTTCATTGGCTTCAGCAATGTACTGCTCAGCCTTAAACAAATTTTTTGTTTCAATCTCCATGATAGCCATCTGCTGCAATAGCTTGGGATTATTGGGGCTTATCTCTGCAGCTTTCTTATAAATATTGTAAACAAAAACTCTATTTGGAAAATGTTCTAAAAGTCTTTTTGCATTTGTCAAGTATATAAATGCGCTTCTATCATTGTCGAAGTCAATGTCGAGGTACGCCAGAATTCTCATGAATTCATCGAATCTAGATTGTTCTTCAGTTAGAACCGTTTCAAAAACCATTTGAGCAATGTATGGATGGCGTGTCAGGTACACATAGTCG
>JBARAD010000350.1:0-9618 GCA_049791675.1 Chryseosolibacter sp. | reverse complement strand
AATTGACATGTGTCAGGCGCTTGAACTGAACATCTTTTGTCCCCTCCATTGCAGCGCGGAGGGAATAATATCCAACCACTTTAAATTCATCCTGCGCCGAAGCGGGAAAACCCGAAATTATTATCGTTACAACAAAAAGCACATACTTGATCATCGAAGGTATAGGTTGAAAGTTTAAAACATGGGTATTGCTGTCAGTGCTTCATAACTTCATCCGGAGCCCGGCGCGGATCAGGGCACCGGTAATGAAGACACAGAGAAGGGCGAATAGAAATGATTTTAACAGCCCGACGCCACCTGTTAGCATGATGTCCGGCAGGCTGATGCCCAATGCCCGCGTCGTGAAGTAAGCGAAGTATGGGATCAGGTAACACAACAGCGTGGCTGTGCCCGCCGGCTTGACAATATTAAACCAGTTTTCTTTGCGGTATACATCAGCAATCCAATAGATCACGATAAATCCGAGGATGGTAAAGGCGCTGCAGAGAAATAACCATGCAGGCGTGGCGCCAAGTTTCGCGAGCCCCCAGTAAGGGCGCGTGACGACAGAAAGACCAATCAATAGCGCAGCAAAGACAACCAGTGTTACAGTCAGTCCCCTGTTATCCTTCCGCTCGCGGAAGTAGCGGAAGATCATTGAAGTCAGGATGCCGCCCAGCGTAAGTCCTACAAGTGTTCCGCCGCTGATGGCGGACGGGATAAAGGACAGAAATGCCGGGAACAAACCCGCATGCGACACCATGCTGAGGATGCTGAAGAATGCCCAGGCGCCGAGAATCACGTAGAAGTTATTTCTTGCGAACACGGCGATCAATCCACTGACAAGATAGGCCCATCCAATGAGGCCAAGAATTCCCCACCATTGCGGGCCAAAATTCCGGAGCGCATCGTCAGGTCCGCCGCGGTAAATAAATGCCAGCACGAGCAAGGTGAGTACGGCAATCACGCGCGCAGCATTCACCAGCAGGCGGCTTGCGTTTTTGGGATACGTATTCCAGATCATGATAAAACACAGGCAACAGATCGGACCCCATACAAATCTCGGCATGCCGGTAGCCGCCGCGTTAATTGTCTCACCATTCACCAGAAATACGCCCATCACCAGCAGTGCGAGGGAACGCCAGAGTACGTGACTGACCAGCCCGAAATCACTGTCCCCTTTTTTACGACGGTTTTCCATGGCAAAGGGAATCGAAAGGCCCACGATAAAGAGGAAGGCAGGGAAGACCACGTCCGCCAGGCCAATACCATCGACGCCCTGGTCTACATGCCCCAGCCACGCAGGAATGTCTTTCAACGACCAGAGGTCGTTGACAAAGATCATCAGCACCATCGTCAGCGCGCGGAGGATATCGATCGTAGAAACACGCGGAAGTGTCTCCGTAACGGACCCCTGCTTTTTCTGCGGCGCAGGTGGCGCCGACAGAATGGCTTCTTCCTTCATAGCAAGATAATTTAAGGTTGTGATCTTTCGAACAGCACGGCGCCGGCTAACTCACCTTCCCGCACTGTTGCAAGAACCGACAATGAATATACGGCTTTGGAATCAAAAAACGATGGATACCCTTCAATAGACGGATCTTTTTTTAGCCATGTCTGGCAGAGATGAGATATTGTTGGAAATGCATAAAAATCCTTCGTTGACAGCGCCGGATGAGTACGCAAAGACTGAAAATATTTTTATCTTTTACGCTTCATTGCAAGCGAACGATCTCTATTCCATGAACCGTTACCTGATACTTTTACCGTTGGTGAGTTGCCTTTGGGCCTGCCAGCCTGATGAAAATCGTACATGGAGTATATACAAGGCGGATGCGGCAAGCACCAGCTATTCACCTTTGAAAAAGATCACGAAGGGAAATGTCAAGGAACTTGAACATGCCTGGACCTTCAACCCGGAGGATGCCCGCGCCGGATCGCGGTTTGGAAATGCCGAATGCAATCCGATTATTGTCGACGGGGTCATGTACGTAACCTCGGCGCGGCACCGCCTTTATGCGGTGGAGGCGGCAACCGGAAAGCTGATATGGTCTTTCGATCCGTTCGACCAGGGCGTCGGCGGCGGAATATACCGGGGTGTCGCCTACTGGGAGGATGGTGAAGACAAAAGGATCCTTTATACTGCAGGTGATCATCTGTTTGCGCAGGATGCGAAAACAGGAAAGCTCATCACAACCTTCGGCGAAAACGGTAAGGTAAGTATGAACGTGGGACTGCGCGGGGATCCCGGCAGGATTTCGGTCATCCCGACGTCGCCGGGTATCATATACGGAGACCTGTTGATCATCGGAGCCGAGGTATCGGAACTGTTTGGCGCAGAACCAGGGTATATCCGCGCGTATAATGTGCGGTCAGGAAAACTGGAATGGACCTTCCACACCATCCCGCATCCCGGAGAATTCGGATATGAGACGTGGCCTCCCGACGCGTGGAAGTATGTGGGTGGCGTCAATAGCTGGGGCGGTATGAGCCTGGATGAAGAACGCGGAATGGTATTTGTCCCGCTCGGGTCTCCATCGTATGATTTCTATGGCGCCGACAGAAAGGGGGCCAATCTTTTTGGAAACAGTGTGGTGGCGCTGGATGCCAGCACCGGAAAATACATCTGGCATTTCCAAACGGTACACCATGATCTATGGGATTATGATCTGCCAGCTCCTCCGAATCTTGTCACCATTCACCGCGACGGAAAAGACATTGACGCGGTAGCGCAAACCACCAAGACCGGGTTTCTGTTTGTGCTTGACCGCGATACCGGCAAGCCGATCTTTCCCGTGGAAGAACGCCCCGTGCCTGCATCAGTTGTGCCAGGCGAAGAAGCCTGGCCCACGCAGCCCTTTCCGGTGAAGCCCCTGCCCTATGCCAGGCAATCCATGACCAAAGATGACCTCACAAATTTTTCTCCCGGATCATACGATTCGCTTCTGAAGAAATTCAATTCCATGCGTTATGAAGGATTGTTTACACCGCCGGATCTGAAAGGAACGCTGATGCTGCCCGGAACAAGAGGCGGGTCCAACTGGGGTGGCGGCGCCGTTGATCCGGTGACAGGCGTGCTCTATGTGAAATCAAATGACTCACCGGAAATTGATCATATCCGGAAAATGGAACGCCAGCACCAAAATCCGACGCTATCACTTTATAACCAAGGTAAGGCAATCTATATGCGAAACTGTGCCGCATGCCACGGGAAAGACCGCAATGGTGATGAGCCAGTCAATCCTTCGTTGAGAAATCTTAAAACACGACTCGATGAACAAACGGCCCTCGCGAAGATCAAGAAAGGATTTGGTCGCATGCCTGCATTTGAAGGTGTCCTTCAGGGAAACGAGAAGGCGATCATTGCGTATCTATACGAGCTGCGTGATCCCAAACCGTCGATCGCAGAGGGAGATCTTTTCGAAATTCATAGTAACCGGATGGCAGTTGATGATATGAAAACTGAAAAGCAGGACACGGCCGATCTGTATCTCAACATAACACCTTTCAGCCACTGGTATGATCCTGACGGGAAGCCGGCGATCAAACCACCCTGGGGAACGCTCAGCGCCATCAACCTGAACACAGGAGATTACGAATGGCAAATCCCGATCGGTAATATTCCGGAACTTCAGGAAAACGGCGCGCCGCCAACAGGAACGGAAGGCTATGGCGGTCCCATTGTTACTGCCGGGGGCCTTGTCTTCATCGGCAGCACGCGCGACAAGAAATTCCGCGCCTTTGATAAGGATACGGGCGAACTATTATGGGAAACTACGCTGCCGGGGGTAGCCAACGCGACGCCGTGCACCTATGTCGCGCATGGAAAGCAATATGTTGCCGTGAGTGTTTCGGGCTATCCTGAGAATCCCGCGGGATGTATTATGGCGTGGTCCCTTGTTAAGAAAGTAAAAAGGTAAAAAGTAAAAGGGTAAAGAAGTAAAAAGGTAGAAAAGTAAAAAAGGTAAAAGGGTAAAAAGGTAAAAAGGTAAAAAAGTAAAGGCGGGAGGATGACATGGTTGTTGTGTTTTCATTGCCGGCCGGTTCCGGTTGAACTACTCCAGGTTCTTCAGTTCAATATTCCTGAAATCAATCGGCTGCCCTTCACTTTGAAGTGCGATGAACCCCCGTTTCAACGGCATGCCTGTATGCCATAACGCGCTGTCATAACCCTGCACCACGCCCCCTCCCATCGTGGGTTTGCTATATTGTAAAACTGTATCACCATTGATCACGTGTGTTATGAGAGAATCACCCAACACGATCAGTTCGGCTTTTACCCACTCGTCGCGGCCGTATGTCTTCGAAGTGGAATTGAGACAGTGACCATCATACATCTTCCCCTGATAGACGATCTCTGTTCCGGGAGAGCACATGTTGCCGGTCGGCCGGGGTTTGCCGTCGTCCAGCCCCGCAAGGAACTGCATCTCTACGGAGATAGGCCAGTTTTGTTCCTTCGGCATGCTCCTGGGATCCTGTGAATGGAACATGACGCCGCTGTTCAGCAGTGTGTAGGATGGTGCGCCTTTCTGAAGCTCGCCCGTGAAACGGTATTCCAGTTTCAGGTGAAAATGCGAAAAGGGTGTCCTGTAATAAAGATGCGCAAACTGATCGTTGAAATCGGCATACGCATCATAGCGGACTTTAATCATGCCATCTTCTGCGCGGAAGGTGTTACCATAGTTCACGCCGGTCTCGTGATGGTGGACCTTTACGATCCAGTCATCCAGGTCGCGGCCATTAAACAGTGAAATCCATTCACCATCGCTTCCGTCCCTGGTGGAAGCACAGGCTGTGGCAAGCAGCATGACAAAGGCGAGTTTCACTTTCCGGATCATAGGATGATGGAGGTTATACTGTCTAAAGATGTGAAAATTCCGAAAGATTATCGATGGCGTGTGCGCGAATGTAAAAAAGAAATTGACCGGGATGTTGGGTTTCACTGCAAATGAAACCTAACTTAATCCGTGCATCAACAGTGATGGCCTCCTGTCAATGGGCGGGAGACCGCTGTGGATATCTATTGTTCAACTTCAATGTTTTTGATGATGCCTGACCGAAGAACTTTCCTGAAGCAATCCCTTGCAACTGCGGGTTCCCTTGCGGTGGCTCCGTCGTCCCTTCGGGCTTCAACTGCCGGAGACATCCAGTATTCTTTGGCCGAGTGGTCATGGCACCGCACCATTCGTGAGGGAAAACTTGATCACCTGGACTTCCCTTCCAGAGCCAAAGCGTTTGGTTTTTCCGCAGTAGAGTATGTTAACGGTTTGTTCGGAGGAACCAAAATGACCTTCAAAGAAGCAGCCACCAACGCGGATTACCTCAACGAACTGTTAAAGAGAAGCCGCGACGCAGGTGTTTTCAATCACCTGCTGATGATCGATGAGGAAGGTCCCCTGGCCCTTCCAAACGACAAGCAGCGGATTGAGGCAGTCGGGAACCACCGGAAGTGGTTTGAGGCTGCGCAATTGCTCGGATGCAAGACGGTGCGGGTGAACCTTCACGGCGAAGGCAAGCCGGATGATAAAAAAACTGCTTCGATTGATTCCTTAAGTCGCCTGGGAGCGTTGGGCAAAGACATGGGCCTGAATGTGGTCGTAGAAAACCATGGCAGTGAATCGTCGAAAGGGTTTTGGGTCGCTGATGTCATGCGCCAGGTAAATATGCCCAATGTCGGCACCCTGCCCGATTTCGGAAATTTTTGCATTACGCATCCCTGGGGAACGACACAGGAAAAATGTGAAAATGCATACGACCGCTACAAAGGCGTTGAAGAATTATTGCCTTTCGCCAAGGGAGCCGTCAGCGCGAAGTCCTATGACTTTGACGCAAACGGTGAGCAACCGCTCATGGATTACAAGCGGTTACTGGGTCTCGTCAAAGCCTCCGGCTTCAAAGGCTACATCGGTGTTGAATATGAAGGATTCAATCAACCCGAAGACGAAGGTATCCGCAAGACCAAAATGTTGCTGGACAAATACCTGTAGACCGCACGACGGCAGACTTCTGCTATGCCTGAAAAAATATTTCATGTCTTCGTGTTTTGATGACAACCTCACTCCGTCACGCCGGCGTAAGTCTGCCTTATGATCTTTCCGTCCCGGATGATGAAGGTATCCGTGCCATAGGTGAGATTGAAGGCTGGTGTTTTGGATCTCCAAAGAATGTAGCCCACATCTTTTACCACGATTGATTTGTCGAGCGTGAAATCGGAAGAATCCTTCGGAAATAGTTTGAAGGCGTTTATAAAATTATTCCGGATCTCGTCCAGCCCCTTATAAGTGACATTCGGAGTTATCAGGACGGATTCCTCGGAATAATCCTTCATGGTCTCCTCGAGATCATTGTTCTTAAATGCTTCCCAGTGATGATCCAGTACCTGTTTGGTCTCCGCCTCACTGATTTCGCGTTCAGGTTGTGGCCCTTGTTGCCGGGATTGATCACAGGCTGATAGTGTCAGCGCAAGAAGAAAGAAAGCGTAAATTAGTTTCATATGGGGTTCCGTTACAACAATCCAAAATAACTAAAAAACGACCGCTTGCATCCAGCCGCACATAAAAAATTGGTGCATAAAAAAAGCATGGGCGCATCGCCCATGCCTTTCTGCCATTTTTGAAATCAGCTTACAACTTTTCTCCAAGGTTCACGCCCTTCATTTCCTCTTCGAGGATAAAAGGCTGATTGCGCAGGCGCTTGCCCGTCGCCTTGAACAACGCATTGGCTACTGCACCTCCTGTAGGGGGAAGGGCGGGTTCGCCCAATCCGGTAGGATCGATGCCGTTGTTTACGAAATGAACTTCCACTTCCGGTACTTCCTTCATGCGGATCAACCGGTAATTGTTGAAGTTCTTCTGTTCCGGAGCGCCATCCTTGAAAGTAAGTTTTCCGAACATCGCGTGGCCAAAGCCGTCGACAACACCGCCGGTGACCTGTTGCCGGGCACCGCTGAGGTTCACGACAATACCACAGTCAGCTGCAGCATAGATCTTCTTCAATACCGGATTGTTCTTCTTCATTTCCATCTCTGCTACCTGCGCCACATAGGAACGGTGTGAGAAGTAAACACTGAAGCCTTGATACACATCCTTTTTCTTTCCCCATCCTGATTTCTCGGCGGCGAGTTCAATGACAGTCTTCATCCGGTCGATATCATAGTGGATCTCGCCCACGGGTGATTTCTTTGCGCGGTCAAGGAGGTCAAGCCTGAATTTTACAGGGTCTACTTTGGCGGCGAAGGCCACTTCGTCGAGGAATGCCTGTTCCGCATAGGCGAGGAAGTTGGTGATCGGTGCGCGCCACGCCCCTGTGGTAATCGGCGACTTGTGTTCGACCGAATCGATCAACAGATTGTCTACCGATCCTGAGGGGAAGTTATTTTCACGCGTGCTGTTGCCGGCATTGATGCCGACACCGCGAAGCTTATAGCCGATCATGTTGCCCTTTGCATCGAGCGCGGCTTCGAAGCGATAGCGTACAGCGGGGCGATAGCTTCCGCCGGTCATGTCGTCTTCGCGCGTCCAGATCACTTTCACGGGAGCTTTCATAAGTCTTGAGACCTCAACAGCATCCATCACAAAGTCTGCCTGCAGACGGCGGCCGAAACCTCCGCCAAGGCGGGTGAGTTCGAGCGTTATCTTATCGGGTGAAATTCCCAATAGCTTTGCCGTATCGTTCCTTGCGCGGTCGGGTGTCTGCGTAGGACCCACGAGTTCCACTCCATCTTCCCGCACGTGCGCGAAGAAGTTCATGGGCTCCATCGGGCTGTGAGAAAGGAATGGACATTGATACTCACTCCTGATCACTTTTGCTGCGGACTTAAAAGCTGCATCGACATCGCCGTCCTTACGACGCACAGTGGCTTCCTTGCTGTCGAGCAATTCCTTGAAAAGCCTGTCATGATCCGAAGTGCTTTCGATCGCTTCTTCTTTCTCATACTCGATCTTCAGCGCTTTGCGCGCCTTCATTACCTGCCACGTAGATTTTCCAACCACCGCAACATTGTTCTTGAAGGTAACAACGTCCACGATCCCGGGCATGGCCTTGGCGGCGGCGGCATCAACAGATTTTATTTTTGTCCCAAATGCGGCAGGATGCTGCACCATGGCGAAGAGCATTCCTTCGCGGTGAAAATCAAGCCCGTACAGCGGTTTGCCGGTCACCATCTCGTGGTTGTCGACATTGCGTACAGCCGTACCGATAAGTTTGAAATGTTTGTTGTCCTTCAGTTTAACTTCTGAAGGAACCTGGATGGACGATGCATCCTGGGCCAATTCTCCGTAACTGAGTTTGCGTCCGCTTTCCTTGTGGATCACCGTGCTGTTTTCAGCGGTCAGGCTGCTGACGGCGACGTTCCACTTTTTGGCGGCGGCCTCCATGAGCATGTGACGCGCAGTGGCGCCGGCTTTGCGAAGTCGTTCCCATGAATGAGGAACCGCACCGCTTCCACCCGTTACCTGGCGTTCGAATTTCGTATTGTCAAGGGGCGCCTGCAATACCTTTACCTTCGACCAGTCCGCATCAAGCTCTTCCGCAACGATCAGCGGGAAAGAAGTTTTGATGTTCTGGCCAAGTTCAGGATTGGGTGACATGATGGTGATCACCCCCTCGGGCGAGATGGAGAGGTAGCTGTTGAAGCTGATATCCCCTGCAGCGATGGTTTCGTCAGTCAGAACACCCATGGCTGCGGCCTCGGTAGTGCCCCAGTGGAATCCGATCATGAGCCCACCCCCGGCGGCGGCAGCCAGCTTCATGAAATTCCGTCTTGTGGTTTTTTGTATGGTGGCCATGGGTTATTTGGTTTTATTGGACGCCAGGACAACGGCTTCGCGAATCCGGTGATACGTGCCACAGCGGCAAATATTGCCGTTCATGGCATTGTCAATTTCCTCGGAAGACGGTTTGGGGTTCTTGCTGAGCAGCGCTGCTGCGGTCATGATCTGCCCGGTCTGACAGTAACCGCACTGGGGCACATCCACTTCATCCCATGCGAGCTGTACCGGATGATCACCGTTTTCGGACAAACCTTCGATGGTTGTGATCGCCTTGCTGCCAACGGCAGAAACCGGAAGGGTACACGAACGAACAGCGGTCCCATTCATATGGACGGTACAGGCACCACATTGGGCGATTCCGCACCCGTATTTGGTTCCGACCAACCCCAGATTGTCACGCAGAACCCACAAAAGCGGGGTATCTGATTCCACATCGGCCTCGTAGTTGCGGCCGTTGATTTTTAATTTGTATTGAGCCATTTCTGATGGGTATTGTTTGAGCTGGTTAAGATAGCGACACCGGGCTTAAGATTCAAGATCACAGGTTCAAAATTCAAAATTTAAAATGATTCAAGATTCACCATATAAAATTTAAGATTGAAATTGAGACCAGTCTAAATAATATGAAAACCGGCTCTCAGCCTTAAATCTTCAATCTTAAACTTTAAATCTTCAATCTTAAACTTTAAATCTTCAATCTTAAATTCTAACCGTCTCCCAACCTTCAATCTTAAATTTTAAATTTTAATTCTATTATTGCGGCCGGATTCTTAAGGATAGTGAAACCATGACGGACTTCAGGCGAGCCCAGCTGCGAAAATTGATCATCCACAAAGTGGGGAATAGATTACTGGAGGAAAGTGTGCTG